>NZ_JANHGP010000022.1:0-78166 GCF_024494585.1 Acinetobacter sp. 5862 | reverse complement strand
AAAGGGATTGATTTAAATCAGGCAGATCAGCATTATTTAAATCAAGTTGCCATGTCACTGAATACTCGTCCTAGAAAGGCGTTAGATTGGCTTACACCATTAGAGAAATTTGCTCAGCTTGTTGATTATCATATGGCTTTTGAAACTGTCGCACCTCATGTTTGAATTCGCCCCCCCTCATATGTGAGACAACAAATTTTATTATTGAAACTAATGATGAACATTTTTCAATTTTAAAAAAGAAATTCCTTTTATTTAAATACCACTCTGAGAAAAAGAAAGCCAACCGTATCACCAAACAAATAACAATGGACGAAAATATATTAAAACAACTTGAGAAAATTAAAAAAAATTGTAAATTTAAAAGTCTAGATAATTGCTTAGAATTTTTAATTGATGCACATAATTTTAAATTAAGTGAAAAAGATAAAATAATATCAAGACTCAAAAAAGAGCAAAATTTAAATCATGATTATAATTTAAAGCAAGAATTGAAATTTAAGGATGAAAAAATTACAGAACTCGAAAAAGAACTCGTGCACCAAAAAAATATCATCCACGAAAACATGAGCAAATCTGCAAAAGAATTTGAGGAATACCTCATTCAATTGGCTATAAATCAAACCATTGAATTAGAGAAAATTAAAGCTTTTTTAGGCAAGATTAACGAAGCAGATCAACAAAGCATTAACCAAACTCTTGCACCCGAAGCACTTAGCGAAATTGAAACTCAATTGAGAAATGAATGCGCAAAACAAAAGCTATTTTTAACAATCAAAAATCAACCAAATACCAATTATGCTTTAGGATTTGATCAGCATCATCAATATGGCAGTACCGTACAAAATGACGATGAAGTTGTACCAGCTCAAACCTGAGCTAACAGTTACTCATTTCTAGGAGCAAGCAGCAATAGCACACCTCATCCACTTGCTGCCTAAGAACGAGCACACCTCATCCACTTGCTGCCCAAGAACGAGCCCCCCTCATCACCTCAATGATATTCATAATTGAACTTGGATAATCTCTTTCAATAAATCAGGACGACGCCTTAAGTGATTGACCAGCACTTCATCGCAATATGCTGTATTAAATGGGAGTTGCTTTTGCTGTGGAAAATACCGCTCTGGATGCTGTAGAAACTGTTCCCATTTTTTATTTTCATTCTGTAATTCCCTGATCTGGTTTAGATAGGTTCTATCCTGAATTTTAAATGACACACCAAAATCATCATCTTCACAGGTTTCTTTATTCTCGTTATTTTTTCTGGCTTCTGTTAAATCTAAAATTTTCTGTTTATTTGTCTCTAATCTGCTTTGAACCCATTGCAAATCAAACTCTCTAAACTTGATTTGCAGCGTGGGTAAAATCAGTTGTACTGCCTGCGAAGCATTTTTAAATCTGCCATTTTTTTGAGCATAACCAGTTAATTCTGAATAGAATATTTCAAGCTTTTTATGCAACAGCGGCGCATATCGTTTTCTTATATTCAAAATTCCATTGATTCTACGCTTCAAACTCGGGTTATAGGTGTAGACTCTCCCGCCTTCATCAACAACCAACTCAATATATTTATTTAATATTTCGGAATATTTCTCATTAATCTGCTGCTGTCTATAATCACGAATCCCCTCTATTACCGTATTAATTTGACCAAGCAAATTCAGCAAGTCCTGTACCGAATACGTTTCACCAAAGAACCGCATTTGGCTATGCTCTACCATCAGTTCAACCAAAATTTCGCGTTCTGACGCTTCAAACTCAGTCTTTGGGTCAGGATCGCTTATTATTTTATGTTCTCTTAAAAAACGTCCAGCATGATCCAAAAAGCAATTCAGAATTTCATCCTGCAATTGCTCAAAATCAAGAAGTGTGCAATTTTTCATTTTTGAATCTAAATAATAGTTTTCAATATGTTATACCACAATTCTAGTAAAATATTATTTCTAATTATTAGTATTACATAAAGACCTACATCAAAAAAATAAGATTAAGACATAGGGATGGTCAGCCTTACTTCAAAGGTGACCCATTCAAATTAAAAAAGTTTTATGTATGGAATACCCACTTCATGAATTGCTTTCAAATTAATACTACCGAACTACTTTTTATAAAGTATCGTTCTATGACCGTTGAACTAATGACAGTAGTTTCTGACTATTATCCCCACCTCAGCAAAGCCGAAGCACTGAGAAAAGCGAATAATCAACAATTCCCTTTCTCAGTATTCAAAATAGATAAAAGTAAACGTGCTCCATTTTTGGTACACATTAAGGATCTTGCTGCTGTCTTGGATAAGCAATATTCAGAGGCATCCAAAGATTTTGCTACGTTTCATCGATGAGGCGTAGCACCTCCTCCAACTGTAATATATTTCTTCTCGCTTTCACTGATACATAACGCTGTAAACTCCCCCAAGAATCGTGCAAACTTACTTTCTGAATTTCAGGAATAGTAAAACTCTGTTCAGCTAATCGAGTACAGCCTTCATGTCTCAAGTCATGAAATCGTAAATCTTCAATCCCCAAAATTTTACAAGCTTCTCTAAACTCTTTACCCAAACTTTTGGGATTCAAAGGCAATAACAAATTTTCATTATGTCCAAGCTTTAGCATCCGTTCTCGAACTTCTGAATGTTTCAGTCTTTTGATCAGCTCCTTACAAGGATCAAGTACATCAAATGACTTATGATTACCTTTAGAACCATTAGGATTCTTTAAATCATGCACTTTCCACGTTGAATGATGTGGGTCATAATCTCGAAGATACAATCGTGTTAATTCAGCTTCACGTCTGCATGAGAAAATTGCAAACCACATAATCAAATGCATTGGGTATTTAGAGCCATAACGATTTAGCTTCCATCGTTCTGCAAAATACTTCGTCAATGCAATCAATTCATCTCTCGAAGGCAGTCGGTCTCTTTTTTGACTGGAGGATATTTGACGTGTTTTTCTTAACTGAGCAGTAGCCTTATCAAAGCTATTTAAATCAATATCCATTTCCCACATAACAGCAGCATGAGAAAGAACACCTCTGATATGTAAAAGCTCATGTTGCAGTGTACTAGTCGCAATAGGTTCAAGATCGAGGTACGGAATTCCACCCTTCCTTAAAGCCACATGCTCGGCCAAATGTACTGATTTTATTTTTGTGATAATATTGCGCGCAATTGGTAGCTTCTTAATTAAGAGCAGAGAATAGCGTTTCGTCCTTCCGTACTCGCTCCCGACTTCATCCAAATATTTATCTATGGCATCTGATAAGGTCAGATCAATCAACTTTTCTTTGCCAAGCAAAATATCAGGATTTTCTTGAATTTCGACTTCTCGTTTCTTAATCCAGTTTTCAGCTAATTTCTTTGAGTGAAATGTTTTACTTTCAGAAAAAGCAGGAAAGCCCTTTCGAGTGATTCGAATCGCAGCACGATAGTTAACTTTGCCATCTGCACCTTTCCTTGCTGTAATTGACCCCATAATTTACACCAAAAGCTATTTTTTCTATTATGGTGTAAAATTTGGTGTAAATGCAAACGGATTCACCCATCTAAACACAGGTTCAAACAGATTCTCGCAGGTTGCAGAATATAGATTAAAGGTATGATTTTTAATGACTATTAACAGAAACATTGAAAACACTCAATCTCCGAGAATCAGTGTTGCCCCGATGATGGATTGGACCACAAAAGACTATCGTTTCTTTGCTCGCTTATTTAATCCCAATGTCGTGCTGTATACCGAGATGGTCACTACAGGCGCGATTATTTACGGTGGTGCTAATCGGCATCTCGATTTCAATCAGCAAGAGCATCCGATTGTGCTACAACTTGGCGGCTCAAATCCACAAGAACTTGCTACCTGCACCAAAATGGCCGAAGACTGGGGTTATAACGAAGTTAATCTGAATGTCGGCTGTCCAAGTGATCGCGTGCAAAACAATAAAATTGGGGCTTGCTTAATGGCTGAACCCAATTTAGTTGCAGAATGTATTCATAGTATGCAAAAAGCAGTATCGATTCCTGTAACTGTAAAGCATCGTATCGGGATTGATGACATGCAATCTTACGAAGAAATGCTGCATTTTGTTGATACGGTGGCATCAACAGGCTGCACACATTTTATTGTACATGCACGTATTGCGATCTTGCAGGGCTTATCGCCGAAAGAGAATCGCGAAGTTCCACCATTACGCTATGAAGATGTCTATCGCTTAAAGCAAGAACGCCCACATCTAACCATTGAGATTAATGGCGGTATCAAGACCTTTGAAGAAACACAACAACATTTACAGCATGTTGATGGAGTCATGATTGGTCGTGAGGCATATCATAATCCGTACTTATTGGCGGAGATGGGTGAACTTTGGAATTTGGAAGCACCTAATCGTTTTGAGATCATGCAGCACATGATGCCTTATATTCATCAACGCGTTGCTGAAGGTGCTCCACTTTCGATTATCACTCGCCATATTCTAGGTTTATTTCAAAATCTACCAGGCGCACGTAAATGGCGTCAGGCGCTCAGTGGTGGAAATGCCAAAACGATTGCTGATATTGAAAATGCAATCATCAATATCCAAACAGCGATGCAACGTACTGAAGATTACGTTCGAGAACATCAAAGTTAATTTGATGTTCTACGCATAACGTTTACACATCGGAATATAGCGTAATCCGCCATTTTCAATTACTGTTGAAGTGACTGTAAATCCGAAATTTTCATAAATGGGCTGCGCATAACAACTAGAATTCACAGTAATTTTTGAATGTTGCTGAGAAAGTTTATCTTCTAAAAACATCCAAAGCTGACGACCGATTCCTTGCTGTTGTGAATTCTGATTAACAAAAAAATGAATCAAATGAGAAGGTTGTTTATAAGCAATCACACCAATAATGGACAACTCCTCCTCGAAAACAAAATATTCAATGCTTTGCATTTCAAGTAATTTCTTAATCATATCTTGGCTGAATTTTGCTTCACCCTCTACATTCAGTGCAAAATCTTTTATATATGGCTGAATTAACTCTACTATTTGCTTGATATCTGTTGCTTTTGCTGGACGTATCACTTGTTATTTTTTCGATTTTTCACTTTAATAAACAATAGTTTATTATTTTGCAAATCACAAAGCTTTGTTTCTTTGAATCAGTGCTTGCGTATATTTTCCAATCAAAAAAGAAATATAATCTTACAAATCATTTTATTCAAACTAATTAACAACTAAATTCATGATAATAAAAAGATTATTTATGTGATTTTTACGCTAATTTCCTCACAACACCCTCAAAAAGTTACGTTATTACATTGCAAATAAGTTTTTTTAAGATTTATCGCTTAATATCTGCGAGCCACGGAATTTGGCGACCGTTTCAAAGTTGTTTTAGGATTGGTTGAGATTGAACTATGATTTATGATGCACCCTCATTAGATTCGATGATGCATGCACAGACTCAAAATGCAGTCATTATGCTCAGAGAAACTCCCGCAGATATTACACCACCATACGCATTATCCAAGAATTCGCAGCAAATTAACTTACAGAAGTTTTCAGATAAACTTTCTCGTGTTTCCTCATTTCATAGTTCAGCAAAGTGCGCCAAATCAATTCGCATCGCATTACAAACAGCGGGCGCAAAAATTGCACAATATCCTATAGCTGCCTCAGATTGGGGTGGAACGCTACAAAAGATTGGCTATAAGCAAATTGACCCTGCTTTTGATAACCCAATGCCAGGTGATATTTATATTATTCATCGCACCAAAAAACATGTGTATGGTCATATTGCTGGTTTTACAGGCTCACAATGGGTTTCTGATTTTAAGCAGACTAGCTATGACGTTTATAAAGACAAAAACGTCACTTATACTTATTACCGTCTTGGTTAATAAAAGACTGAATCAAAGCCTAAACGAAGATTATGTTTTAGGCTTTTTAGCATCTAATTTTTTCAGCACTTCAGCCACCGCCACCATCGCAAAGCTTGAAGTCACCACCACCGCAGAACCATAGCCACCACAGCGCAGACCCGCACTTGGACATACATCTGCACTGGAAAATGGATTATCAATCGAATACACGCAAGTGATTCCGAATTTCTCTTTTGGTTTTTTACAAATCCCTTTTGAACGCAGTTGCGTGCGTAACTTTGCCAACATTGGGTCTTGTTCGGTCTTGGACAAATCTGCCACGCGAATCTTCAGTGGATCGAGTTTGCCACCCGCACCACCTGAAACAATCAACGGAATCTTGTTAAAGCGGCAATGCAGCATCAAGGCAAGTTTAGCTTTGACGTCATCAATACAATCCAAAACAATGCTTGGCACTGGGTTTAGAATCTCTTTGACATTATCAGGCGTCAGATAATCATCAATCACGTTTACTTTCATGCGTGGATTGATCTGGCGACAACGCTCCGCCATCACTTCAATTTTTTCTTGTCCGAGTGTTGAGCTCATCGCTGGCAATTGACGGTTAATATTTGATGCTGCTACCACATCCATATCGACCAAAGTCAATTCACCAATCCCTGTACGTGCCAGTGCCTCAACCGCCCAACTGCCAACACCACCAATCCCAATCACCATGACATGACTGTGTTCATAATGCGAAAATGCATTTTCTCCATAAATTTTGGCCACGCCAGCGAAACGGCGGTCATATTCGTCATTTGGAATTAACAAGTCGGTCATCATTACAAGCAACAGGGAGTATTTTCACAATATTATAGCAAGAGTTTATTTGAGTGTAATGAAAGAATATTTTTTCAACTTCATTCATTGTAAGATATAAAACAACATGCTATACACTATAAAAACAAGAGCTTACTAGATATAGACATGATGTCATTACAACAAGATTTTTTAAGATTTACTGACTGGAAAAATGAGTTCTCTGGTGAGGAGTTTGATCAATTTCTTGCCGAATTTGATATACATCATCCTGAATTTTTACAATGGATTGAACAACATCAAGCGGCTTTGTTGTATAAATAAATTTCATCCCCATACATGTTAGATGAATACAGAATCAAAAAGCCGATACAAAACAACGAACTGGTCTGAGTACAATCAGGCTTTAAATTATTTAGCACAAAATGATTTTTCTCAAAAAGCCATTGATATCCGAAATTTATTTATTAGTTTAGCATTAAATATGGTGGGCGATTATTGTGTTGCACATAATCTAAAAAAGAGATTTCCACTATGGCAAAATACTCGCTATCTAAATGAAAATTTCAATTTAAAACAACGAGTCAACCTATTAGATACTATTTTCAATGCCGATGATTTAGCCATTCACCTTAAATATCCTTATGATTAACGGGCAGATTTAAAGCATGTAAACTATTCTCCCATAGCCTTTGAGCTAATTTTTCAGATTCCATATTGAGAACTTGGTTTAACCCCTCTAATACATAAGGTAAATTCACAGGCGTATTGCGAGTACGATGCTCGGTCGAAGTTTGGCAACACAACGGTGTCATATCTGGACAATCTGTCTCAATCACCAAATTTTCACTGCCAATCGCCTGCACTACTTGATGCAGCTTTTTGGCATTTGGATTGGTGATTTGTCCTGTCACCCCAATTTTAAAGCCCAGTTTAACCAATGCCTTGGCTTCTTCGACTCCACCACTAAACGCATGGGCAATGCCACCCAATTTGAATTTTTGTGCTTTTAAAATGGCAAGGGTTTCTGCATGTGCCTTACGGATATGTAATAACACTGGCTTTTGATATTGTGTTGCCAATACAAGTTGCTCAATAAAATAATATTGTTGCTTGGCAAACATTTCGGGCTGTTTATGTTGTTTTAAAAAAGTATCTAAACCAATTTCACCTATAGCCACACAGTCATGCTGTTCTAAGACTTGCTCAAGCCGCTGTAAATGTTCTGGCTGATGTTGTTCGATATAAAAAGGATGCAAGCCTGGGGCAAGATAAGAGCTTGGCACATTTTCCCAATATTGTAATTGTTGATGAGTTTGAATCAGGTCATCGAATCGGGATTCAACAAAACCAATCAACACCAAAGCATCGACCCCAACCCGTTTTGCTTGCTCAGCCAAATGTTGCCGATCAAGATCAAAATCGGCAACATCAAAATGGGTATGGGTATCGAACAGTTGCATTAACTTTGACTTGGCGTACTTGCAGCAGGCGTAGATGCTGCGGGCGTATCTATTTTTGGTAGATATTCAGGTTTTAAAACATCCTGCAATTCAGTAAATGGAATCACTAACCGCGGCAAACCAACGACATAAGGACCAATCTCATATTCACCATACTGTAGAATTAACCCCTGCTCACCTAATAAGAAATTATCGGTGACTTGGAATGGCCAAGCCTGTTCATATTCTTTCGGGTCAGTGGCGAGTTTTGAATCGACAATCCACACTTTAAATGCGTCATGCGCCAATTTGTCTAGAGTTGCTTTTTGCTTCGGTAATAATAGGTCATGCAATTGAATCTGTTTTTGGTTCGCTAAATCAAAGTTATAGTAACGTTGAGAGGTTGAACCATGTGCTCCACCCAAATAACTGCTGCTATTTAACACTACAGTTGCTAGCTTGCCTTTCGATTGTAAAATTTTAGGCTTAATCATCAAACTGATCTGATGACTACTACTGAGCGCTTTTAACTCTTCATCAATCTTCACAAACGCATTAGCATAGGCTTGTGCCTGAGCATCTAAACCTATTTTTTGCTCAGTCGTTTTTGCTGTAGATGCTGCTGAAGCATCAGCATCAACGACATCGAGCATTTTACTCAGTTGATCGAGAATCTGTTGATCCAGTAACTGGTCAATGAACGGGAAATTACTTTGTAATCGTTCAACGCTAAAATCTGGACAGGTATTGCCTTTACATTCAGGTAAATTTACCTGCAATTTCACGGTTTCACCACGCAGAATTGGCTCAGCAGTTTGCTGTACCACTGGCGGATCTGTCGGTTTATCCTGTGATTCTTTCGGCTCTGATTTCGGCTGGCAAGCAGCAAGCAAAATGGCACCTGCAAGAATGCTATATTTATAAAATGCTTTCATTTAAAACCTATCAGTATTGTTATTACACAAGATTTTTAAATGCTATCGAAGTTAAAGCAAAACCGCTATAAGCACATGCAATTTCTATACGAAACTCAAGCAAGTAGATTAAAACATTTGCTGATAAATTTCAGGTTGTAGCATCTGTTTGCTTTGTTCAGTGCTTAAATAAATATCCAACTGCGGTGCATCTTTACTTATTTCATTGGCACGATAATGCAAGCCGATTCCTTCCCCATCGAAGAACCAATCTGCCTGCCCCCAATACAGTTTTTTAGGAACTTGTTTCTTCACTTCTGTACTTTGTTTTTCAATCCATTGTTGATAATGTGCTTGAATAATATTATTTAATTCATTTTGCTGATTTTTCTGTATCACATCGAGTACGGTTAGATTTTTTTGTAACTTACGATCAGCAACGAAAAAGTAAAATCTGTCTTTAACCGCAATATCTTCTTGCTGTGTATCAACGCCAATTTGCAACAACACATACTGATTACGCTGTGAAGCAATACGTGTCGTTAAGCGCAGCTCATACGCTTTATTTTTAGAATACTTATCTTGCCATTCATCTGACTTTTTCACATAAGCATTCACGGCTTGCTGTAAGGTTAAATTCTTGTTCTGCTCAATTTGTTGTTGAATCACATTGGCCTGATTTTTTGCAATCCATGTGTTAAGCCACGCATCTTGGGTTTTGATGGTTTGAATATCGACATCAATACAGTTCTTCTTTTCACAGAACGGCAAGGCATAATCCGCTTTGGCTTCTTGCATATTGAGGTATGGTAGGACTTCAGCTTTTTCAGTATGCGTTGATACTTGATTTTTGTTTTGAGCTGTATCCGTCTCATTTTTTTTAGGATGATCGCATGCCGTTAAAGCCATCATTCCAATCATTATACTGACAGCAAAAAGTGGTTTTAAAGTATTCATCTCATCCTCCTTTTTTAGATCGTTCAATTAAAAACAGCCTCTAATTTAGAAGCTGTTTTTGTATATTTTTAGTGTTCTCGCGTGTTACGGAACTGAATATCTGGCCAGCGTTCTTGCATTAACTGCAAGTTTACACGGCTTGGCGCAAGATAAGTCAGATGACCGCCGCCATCTACCGATAACTGATCATGCGCTTTTTTCTTGAACTCATTCAGGATTTTTTCATCATCACAATGAATCCAACGTACCGTATGCACACTGACAGGCTCATAAATACAGTCAACTTTATATTCTTCTTTCAAACGATAAGCGACCACATCAAACTGTAACACACCGACTGCACCAACGATTAAGTCATTACTAATTTGAGGCATAAATACCTGTGTTGCACCTTCTTCAGATAATTCTTTCAAACCTTTTTGCAATTGCTTAGATTTGAGCGGATCACGTAAACGAACTCGGCGGAACATTTCAGGTGCAAAGTGTGGAATACCCGTGAAATGAAGTTTTTCACCGCTGGTAAATGTATCACCGATCTGGATGGTACCGTGGTTATGCAAACCAATAATGTCTCCAGGCCAAGCTTCTTCCAAATGTTCGCGTTCGCCCGCAAGGAAGGTTAACGCATCGCTAATACGTACATCTTTACCGATACGCACATGATTCATTTTCAAACCTTTTTCATATTTACCTGAGCAAATACGCATAAAGGCAATACGGTCACGATGTTTCGGATCCATATTGGCTTGAATTTTAAAAACAAAACCAGTGAAACCCTCTTCATTGGCATCTACTGTACGTTCTTGTGTTGGATGTGCTTTCGGTTCTGGTGCCCAATTGATAAATGCATCAAGCACATGATCTACTGCAAAGTTTCCTAAAGCAGTACCAAAAAGTACAGGCGTTTGTTTACCTTGTAAAAATAATTCACGATCAAGTGGTTCATTGGCCATTTGAACTAACTCAAGTGATTCTTCAAAAGAAGCCCAAGCTAACTCACCCACTTTTTCACGAATATCAGCATGATCATAACCATCACGCACCTCAATGTCCGTAATAGTTGAACCGAAACCAGCTTTATAAACATATAATTTGTTTTCAAGTAGGTTATAAACCCCAGCAAAGTCACGCCCCATACCTAAAGGCCATGTAATTGGGACACAGCGAATATTTAAAACATTTTCAATTTCGTCAAGCAATTCTAGAGGCTCGCGAATTTCACGGTCCATTTTGTTGACGAAGGAAATGATCGGTGTGTCACGCATACGACACACTTCCATCAATTTAATCGTACGTTCTTCGACACCCTTAGCACCATCGATGACCATTAATGCAGAATCCACTGCGGTCAAAGTACGATAGGTATCTTCCGAGAAGTCTTCATGTCCTGGTGTGTCCAGTAAGTTAATCGTATGGTTTTTATAAGGGAACTGCATCACAGACGTGGTAATCGAGATTCCACGTTCTTTTTCCATTTCCATCCAGTCAGATGTCGCTGCACGATCCGACTTACGACTTTTAACCATTCCAGCAACCTGAATAGCTTTACCCCATAACAGAAGTTTTTCGGTCATCGTGGTTTTACCCGCATCGGGGTGGGAAATAATAGCAAAAGTCCTACGAACCTTTACCTGATTAGCTAATTCATCTTTAAACATGAGAAAAATCTACAATATGTACACAGTTATGTACACATTTCTAAATATGTACTAAAACTGAAAAAGTGGGAATTCAAAATTGGCGTAATTGTAGCAGATTTACAGTATCTGTATTCGAGAGTTGATTATTAAAAAATTAGTGATTTAGAGTAAAGGTGCTCCGTAAAATAAAATTATGATCTCTATTTTTCGACTAAGCCTTCTAGGATTTAAAAGCCTACTTCAATAAGAATTTTTCTTACTGAGTCTTGGAAATGTGAATAGGCTTGCACCCACGTTATTTGTTCATCGCCAAATACCATTGGGCTTACAAAATCATTAAATCTTTGTTGATACATTGGATTGTGGCCTAACTCACCTAACCCAAACAACAACTCAGCTATGGGGTCTTTAACCATCTGCGCATGTTGGCGACCATAACGCTCAATATCTGTTTTTATAACTTTGCTGGCTAATTGCCCTAAATATACAAAATCTTGTGATTTACCATAGGTAATTTTAAAATAATCATACACATGCCTGACTAATGACTCCTCATCAGTTCTTTCAACATTTCGTGAAAAAGCGGCAGTACGCCTTAAAATTGCTATCAACTTTTCAACACTTGTACTTGCAACTGTGACTGAAGGAAAACCACCTACAGGTTCTCCTTCTTTAGCTAAATCATACACAAATGAAGTAATTTTTCTGAGTTCAAAAGGTTCAAGCAACTCTGTTTCAACCAATTCCAATTTAATAAATGGTCGTAAACAAGGTGCTTGATTAAAATGCTGTGGGTATCGAATCAATAATTCGATATAACGATACTCATCACAAACTACCAAATCACTTTCAATTTGAAATATATCTGATTGAGAAATTATATACTTTACTTGATGCAACAATTGTTTGCGTATAGATTTAGCCTTAGTCCGTGTTAATACGATTTGTGGTTTTGGTACAAGTTTAATGTCTACATCTTCAGACATTCGGTTCAATTGAACATTCGCTTTAGCTAAAGATGTTCCACCTGCAAAAACTAAATCGTGTGTCTCAAATTTTAAAGGCTGTAACAACCTCAATAGCTCAACAACATAGTAATCTTTTTCAACAATAGAAGTTGCCCCAATACCAAGGGCATCGGCAACATCAGCAAACAAAATTTCTATATTAGGCATTAATATTGCTACGACCTACAGATAACTGACGTGTAAAACGACGTGGCGTTTTAATTTGTGTAAAAGCTGGTATTTGAGTAGACATTCCAGATAAATATTTTTCTGTAGCCTCTCCCAACGTGATTTTTACATCTAAGCGTTTTAATGCTTCCAATATTACTGCATCTGCACCTTCTGGACAGGCTGGCATTACTTTACCTGTAATCTGGTTTTTTCTTGCTTTGGTATAAATACCATAACCAACTTTGAGTAGCTCACCTTCTTGGACTAAGTTTCGTAGAACTCTTCCAATTTGGTCATAATTCGCAATGTCATTAAAATCATCACGCATAAAAACATAACGTCTTGAACGCTTGATACGCATCTGAATTCTGGTTTTAATCGTCATCACACACTCCAAAACTTACGTTATTGCTCCACTTGAGAGTAGCAAAAATACGACATTATGTCGAGCAAAAATACGACATCAAAACAACTGAGAGCATTGATAAATATGTCTTATCAATTTAACTGCCTGTTTTACGGAGCTAGTTCACTATCAGGGATAGCATTATGGATCGCTCTCATGTTTTAAATTGGAAAGGTTAACCTAAGCGGAAAACGAATATAGTTATTATTAGCAATAATTATCATTCATTAATTGCATTTATGAAATATAGATTTGAGCACATTTATAAAGATAATCATGAATGGCTATATCATTTGTTGTAAAGAATAAATCTTATCCTTCTTCCTAAAAAGAAGGATTTTGTATGTATCTTTATTTTTACAAATCTAAAAACAGCTCACCTATAGGTTTAGAATAAGTGGCAGATTTTGCATGCTCCAAAATCACATCATGCATACGAGAAGGCTCTTCTTTAACCACATCCCAAGCCCATGCTCCAAAACCACCCTTTTGGTTTACTGCTTTTACCCACACATCCAAGGCTAAACGTTTAGCTCTGTTTTGATCGCTGTCTTGGCCTTTAATTTCTAGTACAAGGGTTTTACCATTTGCAAGACGAATGAGGAAATCAGGGACATACTTCCTTTTACTACCATTCCACATATAGTAAATATTAAAACCTAAGTGATCATTTTTAGCATAGGAAGTAATTATTTTCTCCCTACCAAATTTTTCTAAAACATTGGCTGCATAAGCTTCCCATGATCCGTCTGCAACCATGTGGCTGATTTGAGAATAATCAGTAGGTTGGCACAATCTTGTTGTATACCACGTTCTCATATCCTCAGTTGAGCCAATAGGTTTTTCGATATCAAAGATCGGTTCTAAAGCTGTCACGTTTGCCTGATGCACATACGTCACTAAATGCTGAACAACTTTATCCATCGAAAGCGCAATAAGAATACGTTTTTTGAGTGGTTCTTGATGAAATAAAGAAGGAATATCGATCTTATCTGACTTTAAAAACTCTTCAGATAAACGAATTAATTGCTGAATTAATATCTCTTTGCTACCAGTATATCCTTGCTCAACATTTTCAAAAGCTTTACGTGCTGCAATAAACAAAAGCTTTTGCATACGAAACTCTTCAGGTAAGAGCTCAAGATCAATCCCGACTGCCTTAGATAAATCTGTAGCACCGCCTAAAGCTGGAGCTAAATCAGCAGAGACATGAATTTCACTTGGATCTAATCGAATACTTGGAACTTTCGCCCAATCTACGACCAGTTTTTCTTTTAAAACACTATCAACTCTCAGCACATTCGCCCATGATATTTCTAGCGAAGATCGTTCAGCCAAAGTAGATATTTGAGTCGTAGGTTTTGGTGGTTGTGGATTACTGCTGCCTTCACCGACATCTTGGAAAATCGAGAGAGGAACACCAAAAATATTCACATACTCAGGTGCAAATAATTCACGAACTATACCATCGGGACATTCAACTGGTTGAGTATCATAACCAACACGTCTGAGACCACGACCAATGACCTGCTCACAGAGTAGCTGACTTGAGAAAGCACGTAATCCCATAATGTGGGTAACATTTTTTGCGTCCCATCCTTCAGACAGCATTGCAACCGAAATAACATTTTGCAAACTCTGACCAGCTGTTCCTCGTTTACCAACATTATCTACAATCGCACGCAACAGCTCTTCTTTTTTCAGGCTTAAAAGTTCTTGCTTCTTATCATTCGGTAGATTGACAGCTTCTACTATCTCTCTTAATCGATTTTCGTATGTGGAGTCAGCTGATGCAGCCTCACCTTTTTCAGCTTTATCAAGCACCTTTGAGTCAACTCGCAAAGTCTTATCAGGTGCTTTTAATTCAGCCCACTGTGCGTCACCTTTATTAAAGTAATGCTCAATACGAGCTGCTGTCTCTGTTCTATTACAAACCGTCAGCATGACTGGTGGAGAGGTCATTCCTGCTTGTTCCCAAGCTTTCAGTGCTTCTCGCCAATCTGCTCCTAGAAGTGTGTATGCCTGCTGAACAATTTGTGGTAATGCTTCATGTGGTTCTGCTTTTCGGTTTAAATCTTCTCTGACCTCATCTTCACGATATAAATGGTAAAGCTTTGGTTTTAAATCTTTTGTACTTGGTAAGGCACTGTCACGTACTACGATTCGAGGCGTTTTGACCAACCCAGCTTCAATCGCATCGTAAAGTCCAAAATCGGAAATTACCCACTCAAATAATGCACTTTCCGTCGTTTTCTTACCCGTCGGAGCAAATGGCGTAGCAGACAAATCAAAACAACGAATAATGCCACGTGCTTTATGAATACGATCTAGACCTTCAACCCACCTTGTTGCTTCATCTAAATCAATACCAAACTTTTCTTCTAAATCTTTAATTTCTTTTTTACTGATTTTAACTTCAGCAGGCTTACGATAAGCATGGTGTGCTTCGTCATTAATAATAACGATGTTTTTCTGATTTGCTAATGAACCTAATACACGTCTGACATAAGCTTCATCACTTTCTTTGCCTTTCTTGACCACAGAGCGCTCAGGTTCTTTCTGAGGCATCAATGAATGCCAGTTCTCAATCAGGATTTCAGCCTGATTGAGTTTTTGACGTAGTACTTCATTTGGACATAGTGAAAAGTCATCGTAATAATTTTGTGGATGACCAGGCATTAAAATCTGCAAACGCTCTTTTACAGTCAAACCAGGCGCAACAATAAAAACTGCCTTTGAAAAGTCTTTATGACGTTTCGGATAAGTAATCGCATTCAAAACTTGCCATGTGATGATCATGGACATGACAGTGGTTTTACCCGAACCTGTCGCCATCTTATTACAGAGTCGTTCCCATTCACCCCCATCACCAGAAATCGCAATACCTTGCTTAAATTCTGGTGTGGCTTCTACATGCCAAATTAAGGTTTCAATGGCTTCAATTTGACAGAAGTAAAACTCATAAGGACGTGTGGTTTCTTTATCATACCAATGCGTAAGTAACTGACGAGTAATCGCAGTAATCCCAGGGTAATCTGCTTCACGCCATTCATTTACACGATGTCGAATACGATTAACCAAATCCAATTCAACAGAACGAAGCGTATTACTGCGTGTATCAAAAATTTCATAGCTTGCAGGGCGACGACCTTGTTTTAAATCAAGCTGACTGTTCTGAGGATTACGTTCCCAATGATAGGTTGGACATTCAAAAGGTGAACTGATAATCAATGAATTTTGAGACATCTTTTTTCACCTTAATCCAAGTTCATCACTTTGAGGGATTCAATACCTCGGTCATCAATGATCTTGACCGCAATCTTTTTATTATCTCCTGCTTCAAAAGGCAAACTTTTCGTTCTGTGGAATTTCTCTAATTGAGTCTCATCCAATTCAGCACGAATATTTTTCTTCAGCTTTTCCCACCCTTCGCCTTTACCTGCAATTGGGAAGAAAACTTGATGCGGGAATAAACTACGTTCATCGTAGTCGGTATCTAAACTCCACATCGCAATTTTGGATTTACCACCAGAAATCAACTCGCCTTTGACTGTATCAAAGTAGTCAAACCCAAGTACTTCAACCTGATACTTGCCATCTTTTAGTTTATGAACTTCGACATCAGGTTGTCCCATCAACCAGAAACTTTGGTTACTAGAGCGGGCTTTCTTTAAGTCCTCTGTAAGTAAGTCGGTATTCATTTGTGCTTTAAGTGCAGTAATCCCCTTAATCGCATCAATATCTTTTGCTGCTTCAGGGTCAAAGGTAAATGCACAGAAGACGATCATTTTAGGTAATGGGAATAGATTACCTGCTTCATTCATGGCATTTGCAACTTGTCTTTGTTCTAAGGCTGCATGTTCAGGACCGAAACTTACAACAACTCGATCGCCGTTTTCTATATGACCCATCGCATGGATATTCTGCATATCTTTATCGTAAGGAATTAGCTCCAAGTCAG
Organism: Acinetobacter sp. 5862; assembly: GCF_024494585.1. Classification (NCBI taxonomy): domain Bacteria; kingdom Pseudomonadati; phylum Pseudomonadota; class Gammaproteobacteria; order Moraxellales; family Moraxellaceae; genus Acinetobacter; species Acinetobacter sp. 5862. The sequence continues at coordinate 61,000 of NZ_JANHGP010000022.1, read as the reverse complement.
TGAAATTAATCATCTGACCATTTGGACCACGAATACCTGTTTTTGCTAATTCCGCCATCCAATCGTGTTTACGACCTGATTCACCTGTACGTGCAATACTTGCATCAGCTTCATCTAAAGCTTCAGCTTCATCTAAAGCTTTTACTGTCGGGAAAGGCACAGCTTCAACTGTAAATGGTCCACTAATTCTTAGACGTTTTTTATTAACACGAGGTCTATCATATAAAATTTCTTGATCAGCGTGTGCTGCAATCGCTTCATCCATTTGCTTTTGCATGGCTATACGGGCTTGATGGAACTCTTCTAAAGCCTTGACTTGGGCTTCATTCCAATCTTCAGGTGCATGAAATGGAACTTCCCATTCCAATAATTCAGCTTTTTTAGAGAAATCTAAAGTTTCACCTTTACGACCACCGTCAATAACTTTAAAAGATGCTGGTGGTTGAGTAGCCAACTCTTTATTTAGTTGTGTTAGTGCTGCTTCAATTTTAGGATGTAAACGATCATATATCTGATCAATATCAGGATTGTTTGCAATAGTTTTTAAAGTAATATGAGGTATTGTTTCGTATAGAAATCCGCCCTTCAACCCCTCATTAGGATATTTAAGTTCATAGTAATCAAAACTGGAAGTCATTAATCGTTGTTTGGCTAAGGTAATGGCAATACGAGATGTATCACAAGTGATCCAACGTCTACCCCATTTTTCAGATGAGTATGCCGTTGTGCCTGAACCACAGGTTAAATCCAAAGTGAGATCACCAGGAGAGGTAGTCATTAAAAGACATCTTTCAATCACTTTATCATTTGTTTGTACAACATATACTGGGTTAGCAGCTCCTCCAAAACCATTCCATAAGTTTTGTAGCCCTGTATATGGAAATTCTTTGAACTTAACAGCTAGTCTAATATTTGTAGGGGTAGCTATTGCTCTTTGACTTTTTAGGACCCGATTCAAGCCTTCAGGAGTGGTTCCCCACCATCTTTTACCCGAGTCATACACCCTTCCTTGATAAGGGATCTCAAATTTTGATCCAGGTCCAGGCTTAGTCATTGAGACAGACATGACTAGATCAGCATTTTCAGGAAGATCTTTTTCCTCATTAATATTCAGTTTTGAGGCAGAGAAAAAATAACCATTATTAAATGCTACTGTATTATAACCTTCATCTAATGCTGAAGTTTTCTTTGTAAAAATTCTATTATAGTTAACTTTTTTAGAGTCTTTTGCATACCAAACAATATAATCAAGTATAGCTCCAACTCTGTTAGATGCTTGCAATCCTCCTGCTGCCTTAGTAAAAGCAATTACACTAACAAAGTTCTCTGAACCAAAGACCTCATCCATCACTTCTCTAATATGATGTAAATTATCATCTGAAATCTGTACAAATATACTACCCGTGTCATTGAGTAAATCTTTAGCCAATAATAGTCTATCTCTCATATATGTGAGATACGAATGAATACCTAATTCCCAAGTATCTCGAAATGCTTTCAGCATCTCTGGTTCTTGAGTTAGGTCATTGTCACTTTTATCTTTCACATCTTTTTTATTTACAAATGGTTGAAAGTTGGAGCCATACTTAATCCCGTAAGGTGGGTCAAAATAAATCATCTGCACCTTACCCGCCATACTCTCCTTTTGTAGAAGACTATTCATAACGAGTAAACTATCACCCGCAATTAAACGATTAGACCACCCTTTTTCATGCTTATAAAAATCTAAGGCATCACGTAAAGGTAGATTTTCAAAAGGCGCATCAAATAAACCAGGCTGTAGTGCTTTGACTTTACCTTTGCTCTTTTCTTCCTTGCCCATGCGTTTACGCACAGCCGCCAAAATACTGGCAGGATCAACACGTTCATGCACGTGCAAACTTACAGTATCAACTTCAAAACTGGTATGTTCTGCTTTACCTGCCCAATTTAAATAAGGCGATTGTGCTTTTTTCAGTGCTTCTAATGCCTGCTTCATCTGCTCAGGGTCATTTGAAGCTAAAGCATCATCAATCAGGTTTTCAGTCCATGCACGTTGTGAATCAAATTGTAGCGAGGGATCAATATGAGGATCATATTTCCAACGGGTTTTACCAGCATCAGGGTCTGTAAATGGTGTCACCATCCCTACTTCTGGGTTATTAACTCGTTTGTCTAAGTGCCGATAGGAAATGATTTCTGTACCCAATTCTACATTTTTAGTTGGCTGTGGCTTTTTTTCGCTTTTCTTACGCGTTTTTTTTTCACCTTCAGGAAGTGCAGGTTCTACTAACTCAAAGCTATCACTACTCATAAATACCCTTTCTCTTAATTTCAAAAATTTATAATGACTAATCGTAGTCTAACCAAAAACAAAAAAATAAGGGAGCAAAAGCTCCCACTATTATTTTTCTCGACTTTCAAGCTTACTCTCAATCCATTTATAGATATTCTCATCAAAGATGCGAGCGCGTATTCGCTCAGATGATAGGTCAGTCCAGTAAAATTTTACGCAGTCCAATGCTGTCTAAGCCCTGCTAGTTCAAAGCCTGCACCGACTGTTGCAATCCTTTTTGAATGTCTTGAACATGAGTAAAATTATGAGATTGTTCATGTTGTTGTGGCTTAGATTCTTCCATGTAATACTCCTCAACAATATCCAATCCTTCCTCACCGCCCACCTCAAAGCTGGCATTGCCATAACCCTGCCGCGCCACATGATCCAGAGCTTCCTGATAAAACCCTGCTGCCTTACTTTGCTGATCAATCTCCTTCGCCATTTGAATGGCATCTTGTAAACTCACACCATCCCTTAAGGTCAGATCCACGTAGTACACGGGCTGACGATAGCTTTGTGTGGTGCTTTTCCCCCGCAATGTCAGCTGTAATGGCAAACACGAAAGTAGACCATTGGATGCTGCATGGTAGTAGTTGAGTCTCGCTGCCAAAGTACGAATGCTATTAAAGCCTGTGGTTCTAAAAATGAATGTGCCAAACTCATCTGCTTCATCTAAATTCACGTAGAGTCTGCCATAAGGTTTGCACAGCCCGCCCTGTGCTAGCGGGCATAAATCAGGGGATGGACATGGATGTTGCTCAATGCCATTTTGTCCGAGTCGCTGACAGCTTTCCCCATTGCCTGAGCAGATTAAACGAGCTTGCTTATCGTTATATCGAAAACGCATCTGGAAAGTGAGCTTTCCTTTTTGAGAAACACGAACGCTCAATCCATCTTGATCAGGCTCCGTATGTATTGCTGAACGTTCACGATCTAGATTCTTCTTAAGCCACGTATCTGTTAAAGGCATTTTACACCACCTGTGTACATATTTTTTTCAAATAGAAAATTCTAGAAAATATGTACACACATATGTACACAAACATACTGACTAGACTTGAAATCTATTGAATGGGGTTGAAAGATATATCAGATAAAGAATAGCAATATTTTTATATTTTTACAGTACTTACAATGATTTTATTATTATATTTGAAATAGGTTGAATGGGCTTGAATAGATATCAAATATTTGGGTGGGAAATGATCGCAAAGGTACGTCGTTGGGCAACCTGTGCCGCTAATTCGTCTTTAAAACTCATGAGAAAAATCTTCAATATGTACACAGTTACGTACACATGACTCGATATGTACCATAACTGAAAAGTGAGAATTCGAAATTGGCGCAATTGTAGCAGATTTAGTGAACTTGTTTATTGATTGTTGATAAGTACCAAGTTATCCACACAAAGCTTTATTTGTTAACAACCGAATTGAAATTGAACTATAAACAGACTTATGACACCAAGCAATGCCGTCAGGCCATTGCAGATCGGCAAGCACATGCGGTGATTCCAACTAGAAAAAATGCGAAACCATGGAAAGATATAAAGACCAGCTCGCTAAAGCGAAACGAATGACTTCGAACAGTTAAACATTTAGGCAGGACACTATGGAAAAAATGATCAAACTATCATCGCCGAAGTTTGCTAGAAACCAAGATGCACTGCATCAAACTATTGGGTGATAGGCTTAGTGCAAGGCATTTTCATAACCAAGTCAATGAGATTCATGCACGTGTGGCAGTATTAAATAAATTTACGGAGTTGGGGCGACCTCACACCCAAGTAGTCACTTAAATTTGGATAACTTGGGACAAGTTTAGTCTTTGAATGTTTGTGCAACAAAGCCCCTATCCGACAAATAGTTCAGTTATAAATTGAAATTATGATTAAGAATCATTATTATTCTCAAAATTTTTCTCATATCTGTGTGAACGATTATGTCTTTTATCAAATCACGTAAGAAATTAGTATCTTCCGCAATCGCATCTTCACTCTCAGTGATTGCAGTACCAGCCATCGCTCAAGATCAGCCAGTACAACTCCCAACAATTCATACCCAAGCAGAACAAGAACAAGGTCTTAAAGTAGACCAATCCTCAAATAGCAAATTTGTCGTTCCTCTTTTAGATACACCAAAATCTGTTTCTGTTATTTCAAAGCAGCTTATTGCAGATACTCAAGTTACAAGTCTTTCTGATGCTTTACGTACGATTCCTGGTATTACTTTAGGTGCTGGTGAAGGTGGTAATCCAAACGGCGACCGCCCTTTCATTCGTGGCTATAACTCAGAAAGCTCAATGTATGTAGATGGCATTCGTAACTCAACATCACAAAACCGTGAGATATTTGCAGTTGAACAAGTTGAAGTTACAAAGGGTTCTGCCTCTGCTTTAGGTGGTGCAGGTACTTCTGGCGGTAGCATTAACATGATTTCTAAAGTAGCTAAAAAAGGTGATGCTTTAGAAGGCTCGATCTCAGGAGGTACAGATAATTATGCACGTATTACCTTAGACGGAAACAAAGATTTTAATAATGGTGTCGCAGCTCGTGTGGTGGTCATGGGTCATCAAAACGAAAAAGCGGGACAACATGATGGTGCTGAATATAAACGTGCAGGTATTGCACCAAGTATTACCTTTGGTTTAGATACAGCAACTCGCGGTACCTTGAGTTATTACTACCTTAAAACCGATGATATTCCAGATTCTGGTATTCCATATAACAATCCATTTGCTACAACAAATGCAAATGCTAAATTTAATGGCAATGGTAAGCCTATCGATGTTCAACAAGGCAGTTACTATGGTTGGAAAGATCGTGATTTCCAAAAACAAGAAAATCAGTTTGGTACATTCAAATTAGAGCATGATTTAACCGACAACCTAACGCTGAGTAATACAGCTGTTTACACAAAATCTAAGAATGATTATCTGTGGACTAATCCAGATGATTCTAAGGGTAATTTCTATAACAAGACTACGGGTGCTTTAGATGGCTCAGTCTGGAGACGTACGAACTCTCGTGTTGCAGATACGGACGGCTTTACAGATCAACTTGCTCTAACAGGTAAGTTTGATACAGGTACATTTAAACACCGTTTTAATACAGGTGTTGAGTATAGCGATCAAAAAACTGATCGTACTCAATATATTTTAAACGGCTTAGATTCAACAGGAAGCGCAAATAATACGTGTAACGCTACTGCAATTGCTTCTGGTTGGTGCACGTCAGTGCAGAATCCAAGTAATGTTCCGTGGACAGGTCGTATAAGTACTGATGGTGCTGATCGTTACAATATTCGTAGCAAAAACCAATCTGTTTATTTCCTAGATAATATTGAGTTAAGCCCACAATGGCTTTTGGACTTGGGTGTTCGTTGGGATAAATTTGAAACCAAACAAACCATGACTTATGGTGCTCGCAATAATGCCGTGACAGGTCTAAATAATACAAAAATCACAGCTAAAGCTGGTGATCAAGTTACGGTTGAGAACAACAAAGATTTCTTTAACTACCAAGCTGGCTTAACCTTTAAACCAGTGGAAAACGGTTCTATCTATGTCAGCTATGCAACTTCAGCAAACCCTGTGGGTGTCGATGGTGGTGATGGTTCAGAAGGGATTACTGCTGCGATTCAAAATCTAAAACCTGAAGAAGTTAAAACATATGAATTAGGAACTAAGTGGGATGTTCTTAATGATAAATTAAACCTCACAGCAGCAATTTTCCGTACTGAAAAAACCAATACTCGTGCTACAGCTGAAGATGGCACCACTCAAAATATCGGCGAAACACGCGTTGATGGTATTGAGCTTGGCGTAAACGGAAATATTACTGAAAAATGGGCTGTTTCTGCGGGTTACACCTATTTAGACAGCGAACTTGTAGATGGTGGTTACACCAATGTAGGTAGTACTGCAGCCCCTGTTTACCAAGCAAATCCAAGTAATGGTAACCAAGTACAAAACGTTGCAAAAAATAGCGCTACGCTTTGGACGACATACCAAGTCTTACCGGATTTAACATTGGGTGCTGGTGCTGTCGCAATGGATAAAGTCTATGGTAATGCCACGAATACCAAGTGGGTTCCAGGTTATGTTCGCTATGATGCAATGGCACGTTATAACGTGAATAAAAATGTTGATTTACAGCTTAATGTAAACAACTTATCTGATAAGCGTTATTTCACTAAAGCATATTCATCACACTATGCAACTGAAGCGGAAGGTCGCAGTGCGGTATTGTCTGTGAACTTCAAATACTAAAACCTGAAAGTCCATTGTTAAACGATGGGCTTTTCATAAAAAACAGCCTCGTCACGAGGCTGTTTTTTATTGTCTTAAGGAAAAGCGATAAACACTATAGATTACGTTGATTGACGCGCTTTGACAGTTCTTCAGCGGACTCTTTCCGTTCAGAATAACGGTCTGTTAAATACTTGCTCTGCCCTCGCGTCAACAGTGTGAATTTATATAATTCTTCCATCACATCTACGATACGATCATAGTAAGACGATGCTTTCATACGACCATCTTCTTCGAACTCTAAAAATGCTTTTGGAATTGAAGACTGATTTGGGATGGTAATCATGCGCATCCAACGTCCTAAAATACGCATTTGATTGACACTATTAAAAGACTGCGAGCCACCACTAACTTGCATCAATGCCAAAGTCTTACCCTGGGTTGCACGAATCGCACCACCTGCCAGTGGAATCCAATCAATTTGCGATTTAAAGATGGAACTCATCGAACCATGGCGTTCAGGCGAACACCACACCATGCCCTCTGACCACGCCAACAATTCATGTAATTCTTTAGCTTTTGGGTGTTCCATATCCGCATCTTCAGGTAAGGGCAAACCTTTAGGATGAAAGATTTTTACTTCAGCACCAAACTGCTCCAAGATGCGCCCTGCTTCCATCACGGCTAAACGACTATAGGAACGTTCACGATTCGAACCGTACAACAATAAAATACGTGGTACATGATCCAAGGCATGCGCCTGCACTTTTTCTAAAGTGGGTTGATCAAGTAAATTCATATCTATATTTGGAAGAGTCATCACAATTACACCGATTTAAAATACTTTTTTCTGAGCCATAAAGACACACTAACCAAAGCAATCAGCACAGGCACTTCAACCAATGGACCAATCACTGTGGTAAATGCCACAGGTGAAGCTAAACCAAAGGTTGCAATAGCGACCGCTAATGCCAATTCAAAGTTATTCCCAGCAGCAGTAAAGGAAATTGCAGTGGTTTTCGGATAGTCATTGCCCATCCACTTGCTCATAAAAAAGCTCATGAAGAACATCACAACAAAGTAAATCGTCAGTGGAATCGCTATACGAATCACATCGAAAGGCAAGCTCACGACATCAGCACCTTTAAGGCTAAACATCGCCACAATGGTGAACAGCAACGCCAACAAACTTAAAGGACTGATCTTCGGCAAAAAGACATTTTGATACCACGCAAGACCTTTGGCTTTCACTAAAATCAATCGTGTCATGAAACCAAGAAAAAAAGGAATACCCAAGTAAACCAACACCGCATGGGTAATCGTCCAAAAATCTACATGAATGACTTGTCCTGCAATACCAAAATAAGGTGGCAAGAAAGTCAGGAATAACCAAGCATAGGTACTGAAGAATAGAATTTGGAAGATACTGTTAAATGCCACCAATGCTGCAACATATTGATTATCACCACAGGCTAAACCATTCCAGACCAAAACCATCGCAATACAACGTGCTAAGCCAATCAAAATTAAGCCCGTCATATATTCTGGATAGCTGTGTAGAAAAATAATCGCTAATCCGAACATCAGAACAGGCGCAATAATCCAGTTCTGAACCAAAGATAAAGTTAAGGTTTTTTTATCTTTAAATACTTCAGGCAATGCCGCGTAATCAACCTTTGCTAAGGGAGGATACATCATCAAAATCAGACCAATCGCAATTGGGATATTGACGGAATCCACACTCATTTTGTCTAAAGCGACAGAAGCCTGAGGTAAGAAAACACCGATCGCAATTCCCAACCCCATGGCAATAAAAATCCATAGGGTTAAGTTACGATCTAGAAATGACAATCTTTGCTGAGCCATGATGTTCTCATTCAATATCTGAGATGTGATTGATTGCAGCAATCAATTCACGACGGGACATATTTGCGCTATCTAATGCAAATAGAGCATCTAAACGGCGGTTGATATGATCTACAGTCACTTGGAATGCTTGTAATTTTTCTGATTTAGGCAAATCTAAATGTGAAGGATCAGCCAAGCCCCAATGTGCTTTAATTGCACCGCCTAAATACAGTGGGCAAGCTTCCTGAGCTGCAGAATCACAGACCGTAATCACCACATCCGCTTGATATTGTTCGCAGTCATCAATGGTTTTACTCCACAAACCATCAGTTGAAAGGCCTAAGTTTTCAAGCGTTTCAATCGTCAGTGGATGAACCTGTCCAGAAGGCTTACTGCCTGCGCTATATGCTTTCCAATTTTCAGGTGCACGACTGTTAAAAAGTACTTCGGACAAAATGCTGCGACAACTATTTCCAGTACATAGGAAAATAAATTTCATGCGGTATTACTCACAATAACTTTTAATTTGGAGAGACTGAGATTGGTTACTTGCGGAAGTTTGTTCACGTACCAAGAGATTGAGTAATTCATGACACCAAGCAGGCAACTCTGGATGAATGCTGTAATACACCCACTGACTTTGTCTTCGATCTTGTAGTAAGCCAGATGACCTTAATAAGGCTAAATGTCTCGAAATTTTTGGTTGGCTCAAGTTTAATTTTTCAGTCAAATCACAAACACATAGTTCTTTATTTTCCGCCACTAAAGTGACAATACTGAGACGTGTTTCATCAGACAAACACTTAAAGAAATTCACTCGATCCATTTCCAACCTCAAATACTAAATTATTATTTAATTAACACGCTGACCATTTTCATCAATCACCTGTTCACCATCCTCTTTGGAAAAAGCACCTTGTTGTGCAACTGGTAAAATATCCAGCACCAACTCCGATGGTCTGCATAAACGGGTACCCTGACTCGTCACAACAAAAGGACGATTAATTAAAATAGGATGTTCAAGCATAAATTCGATTAATTGATGATCTGTCCAAGTCTCACGATCCAAATCAAGTTCACGATAAGGGTCAACATTCGTACGGATCGCAGCCCTTACAGACAAACCAGCATCACTAATCAATTGAATAAGTTCAGATTTTGAAGGAGGGTTAAGTAAATATTCAATCACGATAGGTTCAATACCCGTATTGCGAATTAATCCGAGTGTATTTCGAGATGTCCCACATGCAGGGTTGTGATAAATCGTAATTTGTTGCTGAGTAGACATAATGAGTAAAAACATTTTGAATTAATGATAGTGACTTTATATATGAATATTCATATATGCGCAATACCATATATTAGGGTTGATAAGCTCACTTACGTATACGCCCCAACTGCCTAAATAAGTATTTTTGAGCAATTTACGACCATGCAATATTCTAAATTGATCATTTTCAAAAATAAGTTAAGCAGATGAGTCAGTGAGCAAATGCTTTTTTTCTTCTAATATGCGGCTACACAGTTGTAACCATAGAGTTCTTGGACGATGACTCAATTGCCTAAATTAAAAAATACCTTTGTTAACGCTAAAACAGCCCAATCCATCTTAAAAACGCGTGCGGGTAAGCAAGCTGCACAAGTATTTTCAAATGCGGCAGATCGTTTCTTGAGGGGACATCAACTGGCATTGTCAGGAAAGACACCTTTTGAAGTCGTTTATGAACGTGAAATTATTAGCTTACGGTTTTACAAGTCAGACGTAGAATCGGGTGAAAATAAACACCGTGTGCCACTGGTTATTATTCCCCCATTAGCAGCGAACACCTTAGTGTTCGATTTGTTTCCTGATCGTAGTCTCATTCGTTACTTTCAAAGTCAAGGTTTTGATGTGTATATGATTGATTGGGGCACACCAAGCCTTAAACAAGCTAAATATAATTTCGGTACATATATCAAAATCTTTATGCCCGACTTTATCAGCAAAATTCGTGAACATAGCGGACAACAACAACTATCACTGTATGGTTGGAGTCTCGGTGGAGCTATCTCCCTTTGCTATACCTCATTATTTAAAGATAAAAATATTAAGAATCTAATGATTTTGGCATCACCAATTAACACTCATCAATCAGGTTATATTGGCAAGCTTTATCAAAAGTTAAACACGCCAGCACAATGGGTACGGACCAATACTAATTTCCGAATCCGTCAAATTCCGAGCCGCTATTTCCATATTCATGGTTGGCAAAATACGCTCGGATTTAAGCTCACAGACCCAGTGGGTAATTTTAAAAATTATTGGCAATTACTGAAAAATTTGAACGATCGGCAGTTTGTCATTAATCACGCAACATCAAGTTCGTTTGTTGACAATATGCTTGCATATCCTGGTGGTGTAATGCGCGATATTATTTTACGCTTCTGGATTGATAATGAACTTTCGACAGGTCTCGTTAAATTCGGAGATCAAACGGCTGATTTTAAAGATATTGAATGTTCAGTACTTGCGATTGGTGGGGATACTGACATTATTGTGACTACAGAAGCTGTACGACCATTAATGGATTTGATCAGTAGCCAAGATAAAACCTTTGAAATTGTCTCTGGTGGTCATATGGGTTTGGTTTCAGGTAGCCAAGCACCACAAGCAGTTTGGCCTGTCGTTAGCGCATGGTTGCAACAGCGCTCAAATTAAGTGCTTATAATTGCTAAAATAGTCAAGGCTGTGAATCTGTTTTACTTGAAAAGATATGAGCAGCCTTTTTCGTGAATAGATGATATAGAAATCGTTAGGTCCAAATAAACTAAGCAAAGTTGTGATGATTCAACACTAAATTTTCAACATTTACAGGCATACCCAATAAATAACCTTGTAATTGATTACATCCTAAATTAGTTAAAATATCAGCTTGTTGCTGTGTTTCTACACCTTCAGCTGTGACGATTAAGCCTAACCTAGCGGCAAGGTGAATGATACTTTCTAGAATTGCCTCTTCTTTCGAGTTTGGTTGTAAATCTATGAGAAAACCGCGATCAATTTTAAGTTCATCAACAGGCAGATCTTTTAAATATAAAAAGCTTGAATAGCCAGTTCCAAAATCATCAATCGCAATCCGAATACCCAACTTACGCAAGCGTTCTAAAGTGCGAATACTTGAATCAATATGATGCATTGCTGTTGATTCAGTGATTTCTAAAATAAGATTGTGGGGCTGAATTTGATATTGTTCTAAGAGCTGTTCTAATACGTTAAAAAGTTTTTTATTTTCAAATTGTAATGCAGATAAGTTGACGGCAATTGGATAAAAAGGACTATTACTTCGTTCCCATTTTTGAATCTGCTGACAAGCTTGCTCCAATGCCCAATATCCCATCGGAATAATCAAACCTGTTTTTTCTGCTCCCTCAATAAACATTTGAGGAGTCAACAAACCTAAGCTTGGATGGTTCCAACGAATGAGCGCTTCAATACCACAAACTTTATAATTCGCAGTAAATTTAGGCTGATAAAATAAAACAAATTGCTGCTCATCTACAGCTTTATACAAATCATTAATTAATTTGGATTGGCTACGAACATCTTGCTGATCTGTTGTAGAGTGGAAAACAGTAAAGGTATTTCTACCCTGCTCTTTAGATGCCAACATTGCTACATCTGCATTAATTAATAAATCCTGAAGATTCGTACCGTGCTCAGGATACATCGCAATTCCCAAACTTGCAGAAATATTAATTTCTTTTGTCGCAATCAGATATGCCTCTTGAATAAAATGCAGAACTTCTTCTGCCAGCAACATCGCTTGATTAACATCAGTATTTTCAGAGATCAATACAAACTCGTCACCACCAATACGAAATAGCTTATGGCTTGAACTTAATTTTTCATGTAACCGATTGGCCATTTGAATTAAAAGTTGATCACCAATATGGTGTCCAAAAGCATCATTTACCGATTTAAAGCGATCTAAATCAATATATAAAAATGCAGCTTTTTGTTCTTTTAAACGATGATGACTAAAAATTACTTCAGCATAATCTGTTAAGGATAAGCGATTTGGCAGTTTAGTTAAGGAATCATGTGAAGATTGGTTGGCTAACTCGCGATTAATTTTTGTTAATTGTTGGTTGCGCTCCTCTAGTCTCGCTTCTAAAACTGCAACGGCGAAACCAGCAACAAATACCAAACTGGTAATAAAAATAATGCTAAACAATAAAACGGCTTGCTCGGTATGTGCTGAGCCAAGTGCTTCCGCAAATCCTGTATCAAAATAAGTGGCTGCCATACCCGTGTAATGCATACCTACAATACTAAAAGCCATCAATATTGCAACGACAGCCTTTAGTGCAGTTTTATATTTAACCGCGGTTTTATATTTAAAAACGAATAAACAGCTCAAACCAGAACCACATACAGCAATGAGTACTGAACAAATCACGAGTAATGGATCATATCTCAATTGATGGTGTTCAACTGAAAGCGCCAACATCCCCGTGTAATGCATTCCAGATATCCCTAGCCCTAAGAATAATGCACCTAAGATCAGACGTGGCATAGGTAAAGTAGGTCTAGTGGTTAGCCAAACAGCAAATACCGAAGCAGTTGCGCCTATCAAATATGAAAGCACAGTCAAACTAATATCAAAATGATAGCCTTCAGGCAAATGGCTCGCGAGCATTCCAATAAAATGCATTGCCCATATTGCCAAGCCTAAAGTCAACCCACTCGTTACTAAAATGCTTTTCTCCAACTTTTTATAAGCAGCTTTAAAAACGAGTTCTTCCATTGAAACTGCAGCATAACAAGTCGCTACTGCAACCAAAATGGAAGCGATGACCCATGTGCTATCGTAATCAACGTGAACCATAAAGGACTTCCATGATTATTCAGTACTTTTTTTTATTTATTGAGCGAATTGCTCAAAATCAGAACGATCATTAACACTCAAAAAAGATACAAATTGTGTATTCATAAACTTTCCTTAACAATAACATCATCTAGTATAAGGTCAAGTCTTTTTCATTTTATAAATCAATAGAATAAAAACACATATTCATTTCAAACCAATGAAAATTCTTGTTTTTTACTGCAATTTTAAAAGCAATCAACAATTATAAAAGATGCACTACCTTTAATAAATGCTCTAAACATGTATATAGTATGCCTTTTTATCATGCTGTTTGCTATAACTCTGTTATTAAAAAAGACTAAGAATATGAAGTTTTTTATATTGAAAGCAAATAAGTGACTACACTCCTTATCAGGTAATTTATTTTTTATACTCTCAATAACATCTTAAAAATTCTGCTTACATCCATACGAGCCGCGAGAATTAACTTAACAACCTAAACAGCAAGATTAGGCTATCATCACGAGGTACAGCACTTTAAGTGATGCAATAAAAAAGCCCTTGTATAAACAAGGGCTTTTAAAGATCAAACTAAAACTTAGTTCTTCTCTTTGTCTACGATTTTGTTAGCTTGAATCCTGAGTAGGGGTTATTAAAGCACTGCTTTCTCACTACACAAGGAGCAGAGATTAGCTATGACTCATCTGCTCGAGCGCAAAAGCTATACTTCACACATAGTTGATTACCTATAATGTTATTTAATAGTTATAGAAAATTTTATGTCCTTTCTACAATTAAAATCATAGGTTTATCTTCTAATTTTAATTTTTCATGTATCTTAAACTCTAACTCCTCATTAGCAGCAAGCTCTGCTTTTAAGATAAAAAGTGCATCATGAGCAGTATCATTAAGCTCTGCTTCTAACTCCTTAGATCCAACCAATCCTTTCATGGAGTCAAAGACACTACTTTTCTTTTGTGCTTTTTCAGATGAATCTCTCAAAAACTCAAGTTGTAGACTATATGGCAAATAACCATAATCAACTTTTTTGCCATCAATACCAACAGTCTTATTAAATTTTTCCTTATGACCTGTTTTGTCTTTTTCTTCAAATGATTTAACTTTTCCATTATTCAAAATAGAATCATAAAAAACATTTAACTCTTCTATAGTTCTTGATAAACAAGTCAACTGATGTAATAGATATCCAGGAAATCTTATATCTTTGTTCTTTTTCAAATGCTGGCAAACAGCATCTATATCATATTGTAAAGCATAAGAAATTCCGCGATCTAAGCCTGTACGGGTTTGATGACTATCTAAAAAATATTGAATAGAATTTGACAAAAATAAAATCTCATTTTGACCTTTAATAATATCTAAATCATTCGAGATTTTGTGTGAGATTCGGCTTACTGATAAATTTTCCTGATAACTCAAAGGTAAACTTAATCCATTATTAACTATATTTAAACTTTTATTGAGTTTAATATTACTCTGATGTAGTGTATCGGTACTTGTTGAACGAATTTTAATTGCTATTCCAGAAGCCGAGGCTTGTAATTTTGGTAGAGCCACTTCTATTAGAAAATTTTTTCCTTGTTGAATTACTTTTTGCCCTGCTTCAGTTTGACTAAATTCATAAAACATCATAAGTAATTTTGCTTGATTCATATCTTTCTCTTATTCCATCATTCTTAAATCAATTAATCATTTATTTTATATAAAAAAACCCTTGCCGAAACAAGGGTTTTTTAAGATCAAACTAAAGATTAGTTCTTCTCTTTATCAACGATTTTGTTTGCTTGAATCCAAGGCATCATCGCACGTAACTTGTTACCTGTTACTTCGATACCATGCGCAGCATTTTGACGACGACGAGCAGTCATAGATGGGTAGTTTAATGCACCTTCTTGAATGAACATTTTCGCATATTCACCAGATTGGATACGTTTCAATGCATTACGCATTGCTTCACGAGATTGTTCGTTGATTACTTCAGTACCAGTCACATATTCACCGTACTCAGCATTGTTAGAAACTGAGTAGTTCATGTCTGCGATACCGCCTTCGAACATCAAGTCAACGATTAACTTAAGTTCATGTAAGCATTCGAAGTAAGCCATTTCTGGAGCATAACCCGCTTCAACCAAAGTTTCGAAGCCCATTTTAACTAATTCAACAGCACCACCACAAAGAACTGCTTGCTCACCGAATAAGTCAGTTTCAGTTTCTTCACGGAAAGAAGTTTCGATGATACCTGTACGACCACCACCTACACCTGAAGCGTAAGAAAGCGCTACGTTACGTGCATTACCAGAAGCATCTTGGTGAATTGCGATTAAGTCAGGAACACCTGAACCACGTTGATATTCAGAACGTACAGTATGACCTGGTGCTTTTGGAGCAACCATGATTACGTCTAAATCTTTACGTGGAACAACTTGGTTATAAAGAATAGAGAAACCATGAGCAAATGCTAAAGTCGCGCCTTCTTTGATATTTGGCTCAATTACATCACGATAAAGTTGAGATTGGAACTCATCTGGAGTCAAAATCATCACTAAGTCAGCTTGAGCAACAGCTGCTGGAACTTCAGATACTTTAAGACCTGAATTTTCAGCTTTTTTCCAAGATGCTGAACCAGCACGTAAACCAACAGTTACGTCAACGCCAGAATCTTTCAAGTTAAGTGCATGAGCATGACCTTGTGAACCATAACCAATGATTGCAACTTTTTTGCCTTGGATGATTGATAAGTCACAGTCTTTATCGTAAAAAATTTGCATCTGTTTTCTCCGCTAAAATTTTTGTCATTTCCCTTGTCATACAAGGATAGATTCTTTGAAACTTCCCAATTCTTGCATTTCTATATGAAGAATTGGGGAAGCGATTAAATACTTAAAACTTTTTCACCACGTGCGATACCAGACACACCAGAACGTACAACTTCTAGAATGGTATTTTCAGCAAGTGCATCAATAAAACCATCAATCTTTTCAGTTGTACCTGCGATCTGAATCGTATAAGTGGTTGGTGTTACATCAACGATTTGGGCACGGAAAATATCAGCTGTACGCTTAATTTCCGCACGAGCAGCACCTAAAGCTTTCACTTTAATCAACATAAGCTCGCGCTCAATATGCGCACCTTCTGACAAATCAACCACCTTAACCACTTCAACTAATTTATTCAGTTGTTTTGTGATCTGCTCGATTTTGTGATCATCACCATAAGTTGTCAGCGTCAAACGAGATAAAGTTTCATCTTCAGTTGGCGCAACGTTTAAAGTCTCAATGTTGTAACCACGTTGAGAGAATAAACCGACCAAACGAGAAAGCGCGCCTGCTTCATTTTCTACAAGTACAGAGATAATGTGTCTCATGCCGTGCGCTCCCCTTTACCTAACCACATATCTTTCATCGACTGACCTGCAATCAACATTGGATAAACATGTTCTGTACGATCAACCATGACATTAATGAATACACATTTATCATTAATCGCCATTGCTTCAGCCAGTTTAGATTCCAATTCATCTGCATGATTGATTTGAATACCTACGTGACCATAAGCTTCCATCAATTTTGCAAAATCAGGTAAAGAATCTACATAAGAGCTTGAATGACGCCCTTCATAGTTCATGTCTTGCCACTGCTTCACCATGCCTAAAGCTTGGTTATTCAAGCAAAGAATTTTCACATTTAAGCCATATTGCTTACATGTTGATAATTCTTGGATACACATCTGAATCGATGCTTCACCTGTAATACACACGACTTGTTGATCTGGGAATGCAAGCTTCGCTGCCATTGCATACGGTAAACCAACACCCATCGTACCTAGACCACCAGAGTTAATCCATTGGCGTGGACGTTTGTATTTGTAGTACAAGGCACCAAACATTTGGTGCTGACCTACGTCAGACGTAATGATCGCTTCACCATTGGTCACACGATCAAGCGCTTCCACCACTTGTTGTGGTTTCATTTCACCATTTTGAGCCGCTTCATAGCGTAAGCCATGAACTTTACGCCACTCATTAATCTGAGACCACCATTCAGCAATTGCTTCAGAATTTGGCTTAGACACATTCATCTGTTTAAGCTGAGCTAACATTTCCTGAAGAACTGGCTCAACCGCACCCACAATTGGAATATGCGCCATGATCGTTTTAGAAATGGTCGCTGGGTCAATGTCAATATGAATGACTTTGGCATTTTGACAGAACTTGGCTGGATTGTTGGTGACACGGTCATCAAAACGTGCGCCAATCGCCAAAATCACATCGGCATTATGCATTGCCATATTGGCTTCATAAGTACCATGCATCCCTAACATACCCACAAATTGTGGATCATTACCTGGGAAAGCACCTAAGCCCATCAAGGTATTGGTCACTGGATAACCCAATAGATGTGCAAGTTCAGTCAATAGTGCAGAAGCATTACCTTGAACAACACCACCACCTGTATAAATCATTGGGCGTTTAGCAGTGATCAGCTCATCAATTGCTTTGCGAATTTGACCTGAATGTCCACGTGAAGGCGGTTGATATGAACGCATCTTCACTTTTTCAGGATATTCGTAGGCGAATTTTTCCGCAGGATTGGTTGCATCTTTCGGAATATCCACCACAACTGGACCTGGACGACCAGAAGAGGCAATATAAAATGCTTTCTTAATAATGGCAGGAATTTCGCTGGCGTGACGCACTTGGAAACTGTGCTTTACGATTGGACGAGAAATACCAACCATATCTGTTTCTTGGAATGCATCTTCACCAATTAAATGTGTCGCAACCTGTCCAGACAAAATCACCATTGGGATTGAGTCCATATAGGCAGTTGCAATAGGAGTCACAGTATTTGTTGCGCCTGGACCAGAAGTTACAAGAACAACACCTGTTTTACCAGTTACACGCGAGTATGCATCTGCCATATGACCAGCAGCTTGCTCATGACGTACAAGGTAATGATTAATTTTGTCTTGTTGAAAAAGCGCATCATAAATATGTAAAACTGCGCCGCCTGGATAACCAAAAACATGCTCTACGCCTTCGTCCGCAAGCGCACGAACGAGCATTTCACCACCAGATAAAAGTTCCAACGTGATTCACCCTAGTGTTAGTACAATTTATGGGAGACATAAATTATATTTTCATTCATTAACTTATGCACTTTTCTAAGTGTGCGTATTCTACTCGTTTTTGCTGCAATAGGAAAAATTTTCTGACTCATCAGCCGTATAAGCTGTTATTACATCTCGAATCAAAACATGTTGGGATAAACATATTTCAAAAAATCATTCTCTCGGCTAGAAAGAATGTCCATTGCAAACCATGACATTTATTCGAAGGGTGATCAAATAAGCGCATATAAAACTAAGCAAGCATTTTTGTTGCTTTCATACACAAAGTCAAGAATAAAGAAAAGGTTTTTTTAGAATAATTTTTAGCTGTTGTTTTTTTAATCTCTCAGCTCAAGGTAATTTATCGATTCAAATGCCCATTTATCAAAAAACTATTTTCTTTTTATACAAAAATAGGCATTGTGATTGGCTAATTCAAACATTTTGATCGAATATAGACGGAATTCTTTTGGGGAGATCAAATTATGAAACCATCATATTTTAAAACAAGCCTATACGCTGTCGCAACTACGACTCTGCTTCTTTGTTCTAGCCAAAATTATGCTCAGCAGTACTACAAATGGATGGATGCTAATGGTTCAACCCATTACACCACGACTCCTCCACCAAAAGGAGCAAAACGATTAGATAGAATTTCCACTTATGGGACTAGCACTCAAAATCCAAACCCGCCGAAAGCACAGCAACCTCAAAATGAAAGTCAACCGTCTTCTGAAACACAATCACCTCAAAGCTTTGGTCAACCTTCAACGAATGTAGCTTCTCAAACTCCAGCTACTACTGCACCTGTTCAAACTCAAACTACAGCACCAGTTAGAGTAAAACCAAATCTTTAGATTCTTTTAATATAATTGAATAAAATGGTGACTCTAATATCACCACTTTATTCAATTTTTTAAAATACGAATATTTATGACAAAAACTCTTTTCCAACAACATTCTGTAATCACATTAATATTATCTATTTATCCAGCTACAACCTATCTTCAAGATTTTTATAAATGGGTCGATGCGAATGGCTCAACTCATTACTCAGTCACACCGCCGCCCTCCAATGCGAAAAAACTAGGCTCAGTATCCACCTATCAAAACAAAACAGAACAGTCCTCAAAAACGTTAAATTCACCGCAACCTATAAAAAACCCATACCAGTATTCATTTCCAGTAACTCCAAAAGATAAATTCACAGCAAAAGAACGGGCTAAAATTGAAGCAAAAGTACGAAAAGGAATGCAAGATTACTCTAAGGAGAAACGCACCAATCCTTATATAGACATGTTCGGCTCACTGACGGAACAAGATCTTAGATCCTCTTTAGAATCAGAATATCTCCAGAAAAAAGAGAAGTTAGCAAATTCAAGAGTATCAAATCGATAAAAGTATCTAATTTATAACTACACTGATACTCAAAATCAGAAGATAAAATCTTGCTCTAAAAACTGACATCCCCCCCTATTTTGCGCTATGCTGTGCGGTAATCTTAACTTTAATTTTTGTTGTATCGCATATCCCTATGACGACTTCTCACATTGACTCCGAATATCAAGCAAGTGCCATTGAGCCTCAAGTTCAACAAGACTGGGACAATCGCAAAGTTTTTAAAGTTGCAGACACTGTAGAGGGCAAACATCGCTATATCCTGTCGATGTTCCCTTACCCAAGTGGCAAACTGCATATGGGGCATGTGCGTAACTACACCATTGGTGACGTGATCAGCCGTTTTTATCGTTTAAAAGGCGAAACGGTATTACAACCAATGGGTTGGGATGCGTTTGGTTTACCTGCTGAAAATGCAGCGATCGCTCATCAAGTTGCACCAGCAAAATGGACATTTGAAAATATCGCGTATATGCGTGACCAATTAAAGAAACTGGGCTTATCCGTCGATTGGGATCGTGAGTTTGCGACCTGTACACCAGAGTACTACCACTGGGAACAATGGTTATTCGTACAACTTTATAAGAAAGGCTTGATCTATCGTAAGCTTTCAACCGTGAACTGGGACCCAGTAGACCAAACAGTGTTAGCCAACGAGCAAGTTGAAAATGGTCGTGGCTGGCGCTCTGGTGCATTGGTTGAAAAACGTGATATTCCAATGTACTACTTCCGCATCACCGACTATGCACAAGAATTATTAGACGATTTAGACACCTTAAAAGATGGTTGGCCACAACAGGTTTTGACCATGCAACGTAACTGGATCGGCCGTTCGACAGGGATGGAAATCACTTTCCCTTCTGCAAATACTGAAGTCTATGCAGATGGCCTAACCGTTTATACAACGCGTGCGGATACCTTAATGGGTGTGACTTATGTTGCGGTTGCAGCAGAACACCCTCTTGCGCTTAAAGCAGCGGAAAACAATTCTGAATTAGCTGCATTTATCGAAGAATGTCGTATGGGATCAGTGGCTGAAGCTGATTTAGCGACTGCCGAAAAGAAAGGCATGGCAACAGGTTTATTCGTAAAACATCCTGTAACTGGTGATGAGCTTCCTGTCTGGATCGCAAACTACGTATTAATGTCATACGGTTCAGGTGCTGTGATGGCTGTGCCAGCACACGACGAACGTGATTTTGAATTTGCCAACAAGTTTAATTTGCCTATCAAACAAGTGATCGATGCCAAAGGTACTGATGATGCAGATTACTCTGCAACTGAATGGCAAGAATGGTATGGCTCTAAAGAAGGTAAACTCGTAAATTCAGGCGAATTCGACGGTTTAGATTTCCAAGCCGCGTTTGATGCCTTCCTTGCAAAATTAGAACCACAAGCTTTGGCAAATTCTAAGGTTCTATTCCGTTTACGTGACTGGGGTGTATCTCGTCAACGTTACTGGGGTTGTCCAATTCCAATGATTAACTGTAACACTTGTGGTCAAGTCCCAGTGCCAGAAGATCAATTGCCAGTGGTATTACCAACAGATGTAGTTCCAGATGGTTCAGGCAACCCATTGAACAAGATGCCTGAGTTTTATGAAACTAAGTGTCCTTGCTGTGGTGGCGATGCACGTCGTGAAACAGACACCTTGGACACCTTTGTAGAATCCTCTTGGTATTATGCTCGCTATGCATCTCCAGATTTTACTGGCGGTATGGTAAAACCTGAAGCGGCTCAAAGCTGGCTTCCTGTGAACCAGTATATCGGTGGTGTAGAGCACGCAATCCTGCACTTACTTTATGCACGTTTCTTCCATAAATTGATGCGTGATGAAGGCGTAGTACAAGGCAATGAACCATTTACTAACTTGCTCACCCAAGGCATGGTGTTGGCAGACACCTTCTACCGTGAAGCAGAGAGTGGCAAGAAAACTTGGTTTAACCCTGCTGACATCGAATTAGAGCGTGATGAGAAAGGTCGCATTCTATCTGCGAAATATTCGGGTGATGGTCAGGAAGTTGTGATCGGCGGACAAGAAAAAATGTCTAAGTCGAAAAACAATGGTATTGATCCACAGGCCATTATTGACCAGTACGGCGCAGATACCGCACGTGTCTTTATGATGTTCGCTGCACCACCTGATCAATCTTTAGAATGGTCAGATGCAGGTGTTGAAGGGGCTAACCGCTTCTTGAAACGTGTATGGCGTTTGGCTGCTGGTTTCTTGGAAAAAGACAATCAAGCGACTGCAATTGATACAGCAAACCTCTCGAAAGACGCGCAAGATTTACGTCGCAAAACCCATGAAACCATCCAGAAAGTGGGTGATGACATTGAACGCCGTCATGCGTTCAATACTTCTATTGCGGCATTAATGGAGTTATTGAATGCGACCAATAAGTTTGAAGCAAAAGATGACAATGATGTAGCTGTTGCACGTGAAGCAATTACAACTTTATTGACTTTACTTGCCCCATTTGCACCACATTTAAGTCAAACACTTTTAGCACAGTTTAGTATTGATATTAATACGACACTGTTCCCACAAGTGGATGAATCAGCGTTAACCCGTAATACGCAAACGATTGTTGTACAAGTGAATGGTAAACTTCGTGGTAAGTTAGACGTCGCAGTCGATATCTCTAAAGATGAGTTATTGGCTTTGGCAAAAGCACTGCCAGAAGTTCAGCAATTCTTAACTGGTCCAACCAAGAAAGAAATTGTAGTGCCAAATAAACTTGTTAATTTAGTTGTTTAATAATTCTTTCTAACCTCTCTTAAATATAAGAGAGGTTTTAATCCTCTACCAAAGAGGAATTAGAATAGATTTGATTAGAGGAATAAATATGCACTTAGCACAACGTTTAGCTGCTATCGTTTTAACTTTAGGTCTAAGTGCAGGCTTAGTTGGCTGTGGCTTTCATTTAAAGGGAAGCTATCCAACGGCAACACCATTGGTTTATAACAAACTAACTTTGGTTTTACCTGACAATACCGATGAACTCGAGAATCGTCTCAGCATCTATCTCAGTGCTACGGGCGTACAACTCAGTAATGCCAATGATGCCTATGTACTTCGTATGTTAGATTATACCCCTCGTCGCCAGTTATTGAATGGTAAATTGACTGAAGTACTATTGCGTTTAACCGTGACTTTCCAAATTGAAGATCGTCAAGGCAATAAAATCACAGAACCACGTACACTCACTGCATCTCGCACGTACCAATATGATGTGGCAACTGTAAATACAGATAACCAACAAGAAGCGTATCTGAACCGTATCATTATTGATGATATTGCCCAGCAAATTACGCGTCAAATTGCAGCGAATCGTTTACCCAAAGCTCAACCATAATTACTTTTTATGAAGTTAGATTATGTTCAAGCATTAAAACGCATTACAGAAGCCCGTGGTGCATGGATCATTCATGGGCAAGAACCTTTGCTTGAGCAAAACTTACTCGATGGATTTCGTAAAAGTTGGCAGCAGCATGAAGTTGAACGTCAGCGTTATGACATCAGTAGCGTCAATGATTGGAAAAATGTTTTTAATGCGCTGAATAGCTTATCGCTGTTTTCTCAGCAACTCGCCATTGAAGTACATGGCAATATCAAGCCTGATGCCAATGGCTTAAGACTGCTGAAAAACTATATTCAACAGAATGAACATAACTTATTGCTCATCGTTTTACCTAAACAAGACAGCAGCAGTTTAAAGTCTGCCTTTTTCCAAGTCGTGGAGGCCAATGGTGTTGTGGTTTCTTTGACCGCAACTTACCCACAAGACCGACAAAAAATCTTAAATTTAGAAGCAGAAAAACTAGGCATTCAACTAGATCATGATGCTTGGCAATGGCTGATGGAGCACCATGAACATAATCTATTGGCTGCGAAAAACAGCCTAATGCGTGTTGCAGATACCTTTCCCGATATCAAACAAATCCAGATTGATCAACTCTATGAGTGTTTACAAGATCAATCACGCTATACCACCTATGATTTAAGTGATGCATTATTAACAGGAAATTTAGCTCAATCCGTTAAAATCTATCAGTATCTTCTTGCTGCTGGCGAACCAGATAGTTTGATCTTATGGACACTCAGCAAAGAAATGCGTCTACTCATGCAACTTTTTGAGCAGCCACAGAATGCATTGCAATTAGGGATTTGGAAAACTAAAGTTTCGCTTTATCAGCAAGCATTACGCCGCTTAAACCCTCGTCAGTTTTTAAAATGGCCTGAACTTTTATTAGCAATTGATGCTGCAATTAAAGGAATGTCTAAAGAAAACTCAGAACATCTGATGCTTCAAGCAATCAGTGAACTGTGTGGTACAACTTTATTTCCAAGCTTTTCTTAAAGATAAATAAAAAAGGATGACTTTATGTCATTGGATTTAACCACAATCCAGAAAGAACAAATCAAAGATATACTTTCGCGTGCTGATGCTCTTATTATCAGCGCAGGTGCTGGCATGGGTGTTGACTCAGGTCTGCCCGACTTTCGAGGCAATCAAGGCATGTGGCGAGCTTATCCAGAACTCGGTAAACAACGTATCGACTTTACCGAAATAGCCAATCCAGCAGCATTTAAATTTCAGCCAAATTTAGCATGGGGTTTTTATGGACATCGTTTGGCACTATATCGTCAAACCTTGCCGCATCAAGGCTTTCATTTACTCAAACAACTCGCTGAAAAATTAGCACTCCCCTACTTTGTATTTACTTCGAATGTTGATGGGCAATTTCAAAAAGCAGGTTTTGATCCAAACCAAATTTATGAGTGTCATGGCTCGATCCACCATCTTCAATGCTCAGAACCTTGCCAACTCACAACATGGTCAGCAAATGAATTAACGCCTGAGATTGATCATCAAAATTGTCAATGGTTAGGACAACTCCCACTATGCCCACATTGTGGCAAGTTATCCCGTCCAAATATTTTGATGTTTAATGATTATGCTTGGGTCAGCCAAAGACACACGCAACAAGCGAGACGCTTAGAAAATTTTTTAGAAGCCCACAATCAATCTATTGTCATTGAAATAGGTGCAGGCACAACCATTCCAACCGTTCGTTATTTCAGTGAACGCTTCGCACCACAACTCATACGCATCAATCCTCGTGAAGCAATACTTCCATCCAAGGGTGGAGTTTCAATCGCAGAAAATGCAGTCATTGGTATTCAAAATATTTATCAGATTCTAGTCGAGTAATTTCAATAAAATTTGATAATAATTATCATTATAGATTAAAAATATCCACGTTTTATCCTTATTTCGCTTTTATACTGGTTTGAGTTTCCAAATCTCGATCTGTTGCCATGCCAAAAACAAGTTCTAAAAAAATACCATTCAGTAAAATAATAATGATCGCTATCGGTGTCGCGATTATTGCAGCCGTTGCATGGTTTTTCTTTAAACCTAAAGATCAAGCACCACAATATATTAGTGCTGAAGTTTCCAAAGGTGATATTGAGGATTCTGTACTCGCAACGGGTGTACTTGAAGCAACCAAGATGGTCAGTGTGGGTGCTCAGGTTTCAGGTCAAGTGAAAAAAATGTATGTTCAGTTAGGCGATCAAGTCAAACAAGGTCAACTGATTGCACAAATTGACTCGATTCGCCAAGAAAACGAATTAAAAACAGCCAAAGCGAATATTCAAAATCAACAGGCTCAATTGGCGGTACAACAAGCCAATTTAGCAAAAGTTGAAGCTGAATATAAACGCCAACAGGCTATGTTTAGCCAAGATGCAACTTCACGTGCAGAACTTGAAACAGCCTTAGCAAACTTTAAAACAGCACAAGCTCAAATTGCAGCAATCAATGCGCAAATTGAACAATCTCGTTTAACACTCGCAACTGCACAAGAGAATTTAGGTTATACCAGTATTGTTGCACCAATGGATGGGACAGTGGTTGCCATTGTGACCGAAGAAGGTCAAACGGTGAATGCTAACCAAACCGCGCCAACAATTGTGAAATTAGCGAAATTAGATACGATGACAGTTAAGGCTCAAATTTCTGAAGCCGATGTCATGAAAGTTGAAAAAGGTCAAACCGTTTACTTCACTACATTAGGCAATAGTGACAAAAAACATTACGCACAGCTACGTCAAGTTGAGCCAGCACCAAACTCTATCAATACCGAAACAACCAATACCAGTTCATCGTCATCAAGCACAGCCGTGTACTACAACGCTTTGTTTGATGTTCCAAATGAAGACGGTAAGTTACGTATTGATATGACTGCACAGGTCTATATTGTTTTAGCTGAAGCGAAAAATGTACTAACAATCCCTGCCGCTGCCATCCAAACTAAACGTTCAAACAAAAAAGAAAATGGCAATAATTCGGTTGCAACAGATAAAGCAAAAAATACAGATACTCAGAAAGCGCAGCATCCTAAACGCCTAGATTTGACTGAAGCTGAAAAAGCCTTAGTTGCTCAAGGTAAAGCATCCACAGGTATGGTTCGTGTGTTACAAGCGGATGGAACTGCTCAACCTCAACCTGTGTTAATCAGCCTTAATAATCGTGTCACTGCACAAGTGCTTAGAGGTTTAAAACAAGGTGATCAAGTGGTGATTGCAGATGCAACTGATAGTTCAAACGAATCAGCAAAACGTAGCAATCAACGTGCAATGAGAATGTAATATGACTCAAGATCAAACGCATTCTTCACAGCCATTACTTGAGGTTAGTGACCTCACCCGTGAGTTCCCTGCGGGTGAAGGTACAGTACAAATTCTCAAAGGCATTGATTTAAAAATTTATGCAGGTGAGTTGGTTGCCATTGTTGGACAATCAGGCTCAGGTAAATCGACCCTGATGAACATCTTGGGTTGTCTGGATAAGCCCAGCGCAGGAAGTTACAAGGTCAATGGTCGAGAAACACGCCAACTAGAACCAGATGAACTGGCACAACTGCGCCGTGAATATTTTGGTTTTATTTTCCAGCGTTATCACTTACTGGGTGATCTGAGTGCTTCTGGTAATGTTGAAGTCCCTGCCATTTACGCAGGCGTAGACAGCCAACTTCGCCAACAACGTTCGGCTGAGCTACTCTCAGAACTCGGACTTGAAGAACGCTTACATCATCGACCAAGCCAGTTATCTGGTGGTCAGCAACAACGTGTTTCGATTGCCCGTGCATTGATGAATGGCGGTGATGTGATTCTTGCCGATGAGCCAACAGGTGCATTGGATAAGAATAGTGGTGTTGAAGTGATGCGTATTTTGCGTGAGCTGAATGCCAAAGGTCATACCATTATTCTGGTCACCCACGATCTTAATGTTGCCAAGAATGCGACCCGTATTATCGAGATCAGTGACGGTAATATTATTTCAGACCGTGCCAACGTGCCTGAAAATGCAGATTCACATTTAGAACATCAAACCCTACAACGTACACCACAAAAGAAAACCTCGGCTTGGCGTTCTTTTTTTGACCGTCTCGGTGAAGCATTCCGCATGGCATTGCTTGCCATGAATGCCCACCGTATGCGGACTTTCTTGACCATGCTTGGGATTATTATCGGGATCGCATCCGTGGTCTCGGTGGTTGCACTTGGGAATGGCTCACAGAAGCAAATTCTAGAAAATATCAGTAGCCTCGGCACCAACACCATTACCGTGTATCAGGGGCGTGGTTTTGGTGATAACTCGCGTGCTTCACAAGTCAAAACACTGGTGCCTGCCGATGCCGATGCACTGGCGGAACAACCCTATGTGGATGGAGTCAGTCCCTCTGCCAACACCAGCGTCACCTTGCGTTATAAGGATACCGAAGCATCGGCAACTGTAAATGGTGTCAGTGCAGATTTCTTCTATGTCCGTGGTATGACCTTTAAATCAGGACAGCCTTTTGACAAAAACAGTGTTACTCAGCGTGCCCAAGATGTGGTGATTGATACCAATACGGAGAAAACCTTCTTTGCAGATGGCACCAATCCTGTCGGTCAAGTACTGCTATTAGGCAGTGTACCCAGTCGAATTATTGGCGTGATTGATGCTCAACAAGGTTTTATGGGCAACTCTGACAGTTTGAATGTTTACTTGCCTTATTCGACAGTCATGAGCCGTATGTTAGGTCAGTCTAATGTGCGTAGCATTATTGTTCGTATTAAAGATGAATATCCAAGTAGTGCCGCTGAAAATGCCATTTTGACTCTACTCGAACAACGTCACGGTGCACAAGACGTGTTTACCCAAAACTCCGACAGTATTCGTGAAACCATTCAGCAAACCACTGCAACCATGACTCTGTTAATTTCAGCGATTGCGGTGATTTCCCTTGTGGTCGGTGGTATTGGGGTGATGAACATTATGTTGGTTTCTGTGACCGAGCGGACTCAAGAAATCGGGGTACGTATGGCGGTTGGTGCTCGACAGAGTGACATTTTGCAGCAATTCCTGATTGAAGCAATTCTGGTCTGTTTATTGGGCGGTATACTCGGTGTACTACTCTCTTTAGGGATTGGACAAATCATCGGACACTTTGCCAAAGGCATCATTGAAATGAGTTATTCGACCACCTCGATTGTAGCGGCCTTTGTCTGCTCAAGCATGATTGGTATTGTATTTGGCTTCTTACCAGCAAGAAATGCGGCACAACTCGATCCAGTTGCTGCTTTAGCGAGAGAATAAGGAATTTGAGTATGTCTTTTCAATTCACAAAATTAGGACTCGCACTGGTACTCACTGGCTCCTTGGCTGGCTGTTCTGCTGTGGTGAAAACCCCCTATAACGCCCCAACAGTCCAAGTGCCGCAACAGTTCCAGTACGATGCACAAAAAAGTAAAAGCATCAATTTAACTGATCAATGGTGGACTTTATTTAATGATGCCCAACTGAATCAGTTGGTCGATCAGGTTCTCGCTAAAAATAGCGATTTAACTGTTGCCGGAATCACCCTTAAACAGGCTCGTTTACAGGCAAGTTTGGCTGAAAATAAACAAGGGATTCGCACCAGTTCCAGTATATCAACAGGTCATAACTATGACCTACGCTCAGGTGATGGTTCTGACCGTGGGTTATCGACCAGTGTCGGTGTTAGCTATGAACTCGATTTATTTGGCAAGCTCGCCAATCAAACTGAAGCAAGTCGTTGGGAAGCTCTAGCCACTGAACAAGATTTGCAAGCCACAGCACAAAGTCTGGTTGGAACCACAGCGAAACTGTACTGGCAATTGGGCTATTTAAACGAACGTTACCAAACCATTCAGCAAAATTTAGCCTCAACACAGAAAATTTATGAATTAGTGCAATCACAATACAAAGCAGGTGCGGTTTCAGGTTTAGATTTAACTCAAGCAGAACAATCGGTTCAAAGCCAAAAAGCCAGTTTGAGTCAGATTGAACAACAACGTGTAGAAACACGTACAGCCATTGCTGTATTGCTACATGAACCTGTTCAACAACTGAATATTCAAGAGCCTACACAACTACCTCGCAATGCTCTGCCGAATATCGCGGTCGGACTCCCTGCCGATATTTTATCGCGTCGTCCAGACTTACAAGCTTCTGAATTACGCCTACGCAAAACCTTAGCCAATAAAGATGCAACCAAAGCCAGCTATTATCCATCGATCAATCTCACAGGTAATCTAGGTTCTTCTAGCACCTCTTTAACACAACTGTTAAAGAACCCTGCTTTAACTTTAGGTGCAAGCCTGAGCCTACCTTTTCTTCAATATAATGATATGAAGAAAGATATTGCGATTAGTGACCTTGAGTATGAAAAAGCGATTATTCAATATCGACAAACCTTATACCAAGCTTTTGCTGATGTCGAAAATGCATTATCAAATCGCACTCAACTGAATCAGCAAGTACAACTGCAACAACGCAATGTCGAACTTGCGAATAAGACCGAGCGACTAACCGAAGTTCGTTATCGTAACGGTGCAATCGCATTAAAGAACTTACTAGATGCGCAAGCGACTACACGTAATGCACGACTCAGCTTAGTTGAAACCAAGCAAAGTCAATACAATGCCTATGTAACTTTAATGCAAGCGCTTGGCGGAAGTCCTGTGAAAGAATTATCTAAACAATAGCACTCTGAGTACTATTGTTTACTCACTTACAGTTTTTGGCTCATTTTTAATGAGCTGAGAACTCTTAATGTGATCTTGATCATCAAAAACAACCTCATAAGAAAGTTGTTCTCCATTAAAGTAAACCTCAGTCGGCGAACCAATGATTTCCCACAGACCAATCGTGGCAATATCCGCAGTCGTATGCCATAGCGTACGGCTGACTCTGGCTGCTTTTGAGTAACCTTGTTGGAAAGTATAAATCTCTTTACGTTCTCCATTTACGGTTTCTGATGTGACTGGTGCACCCAATTCAGAAATCAATAATTACGATGTTTTCCAATCTCTAAAACCGTCAAATTCTTTTTACTTGGTTGCTTACTTGCCATGACCGCGGCACAACCTTACAGTGAAAGTAAAATCACTAAGCCAAAAACAACCGCTATTTTCTTCACGCTTTAACCTATCCTGAAAGCTAAAAATAATATGTTTATCGACATTCTCTTTAGAATTTTCGATTCAACAAAAACCCGCATTAATTAGCATATAAAGGATGGGATGACAAATAGATAATTATACTTATTGATATATTTTCAATAGATCACTCATTGTTCGATTAAATATACGATCAAAGTTTATAAAGTGATGTTGTTCATAGCTTTTGTGTTGACGCAAATATTGCTGTTGCATATGCTGATCAAAACAAGATAGAAAATCCGATTAATTATATTTACAAAATAGAGTTCAAAAGATGAGTTACGAAGCTAAAGTATTCAATGTGATGATAGCCTCTCCTGGAGATGTTGCATCTGAAAGGACAATCATTCGTGACGTAATATATGAGTGGAATGCTGTGCACTCAAAATCACGGAATATTGTTTTATTGCCTGTTGGATGGGAATCTCACTCATCTCCTGAAATGGGTGCATCCCCTCAGGAAATCATAAATAATCAAGTTTTAGATAAATGTGACTTTCTTGTTGGTGTTTTTTGGACTCGCATTGGAACACCTACTACAGAATATGCTAGCGGTACAGTTGAGGAAATCGAAAAACATATAGCCACAGGTAAACCAGCTATGCTTTATTTTTCCAGTCAGCCTGTTGTAATGGATACTGTTGACCCAAATCAATATACTGAATTAAGTAAGTTTAAAAAAAATTGTCAAACTCGGGGGTTATATGAAGGTTATGATAGCCAGTCTGACTTCAAAGATAAATTTTATCGCCATCTCCAGCTTAAAATTAATGAACATTCTTTATTTCAATTCGAAGTAAGCGACTCATTACCACATCAAATTGAAGTGGTAAAATCTAAAACTTCACTTCCGACTTTATCAAATGAGGCCCGTATATTACTTAAAGAAGCAAGTCTCGATAGCAACGGTACTATTATTTCCCTAAGATATATAGGGGGTGAGGACATTCAAACTAATGGTAAAAATTTGATTTCATCACAAAATCCAAGAGAGGTTGCCCGTTGGAAATCAGCTATTCAGGAACTTAAATATGAAAGTTTAATTGAAGATCCCAGCCACAAAGGTGAAATATTTAGAATCACTAATCTCGGTTATCAAATCGCAGATATGATCGAATTGTAAATATAATCAGTATTAGCTGACTTGTAGTAATTTTAAACATCAAAGCAATCGATAAATGTCGGGAGAAATTGTTCAAAATTGATTAAAATAAGATTTTCATCCGACTAAAATTGCTAAATATATTCCCAAAATGATGTTGGACTTTGTTTTGTACTGTAGAAATTCTTTTTCGGAACAGAACTAATATTCAGAAATTTGGAGATAATAAAAACAAAGCCGCTATCAAAGCGGCTTTATTCAATAATCTAGAGCAATCTAATTATTCATCATCCATCATTGACTGGCTCATACCTACAGTATTGAAACCACCATCAACATAAAGGATTTCACCCGTAATACCTGAAGCCCACGGTGAACAAAGGAATAATGCTGCATTCCCCACTTCTTCAATGGTTACATTACGTTGTAATGGAGCAATTTTTTCATTGGCATCCAACATTTTACGGAATGATTTGATACCAGATGCAGCCAATGTACGGATTGGACCCGCAGAGATCGCATTCACACGAATCCCCTCTTTACCCAAGCTTAGCGCTAAATAACGAACACCCGCTTCTAAAGATGCTTTAGCCATCCCCATCACGTTATAGTTTGGCATCACACGCTCAGAACCTTGATAAGTCAAAGTCAATAAACAACCCTGACGTGCTTGTAATAAAGGTTTTGCAGCACGCGCCATCGCAACAAAGCTATACGCGCTAATGTCATGTGCGATTTTGAAACCATCACGATCTGTCACGTCTGTGAAGTCACCATCTAATGTATGTGCTGGTGCAAAACTGATTGAATGCACAACACCATCTAAACCGTCCCAATGTTTTGCTAACTCAGCAAATGCACCATCAATTTCTGCATCAACAGCTACATCACAAGGGAAAACTAAGCTCGAACCAAACTGTGCTGCAAAATCATCAACACGTTTTTTCAACTTTTCATTTGGATAAGTAAACGCAAGCTCCGCACCTTCACGATGTAATGCAGCAGCGATACCGTATGCAATTGATAATTTGCTTGCAATACCAGCGATTAAAAAACGTTTACCAGCTAAAAGTCCTTGTGACATCTTATTCTCACTCGAAAAATTTTCACCACATCATGCCAACATTCCTTATTTTTCGGAATTGCATAATCCATCTTTTTTACAAACTTGCATAAAAAAATCGCCCTCAGATGAAGGCGATTTTCTTTTTTAAGATAACAATTCGTTAGTCATCACCTTGGATCAGACTCAACAAACGCATAAATGAGTAATACATCCATACCAAAGTTGCTAACAGTGCAATTGCACATAACCATTCAAATGCTTTCGGAGCACGTTGTGCTGCTGCACTTTCAATTAAATCAAAATCTAAAATTAAGTTCAGTGAAGCAATTACCGCAACAAAAGCTGCAAAACCGATTCCTAACCAGTTACTTTCAAAGATATAAGGAATACTTGAGCTAAATGCCAAACTCATGATGATCTGAACGACAAATACCAAAGCAATCGCAATAGAAGCTGAAATTACAATTGCCTTAAATTTTTCAGTCGCACGAATAATTTGGAATTTATATAACGCAAATAAAACCAAGGTTGTAACAAAGGTCGCAAGCAAAGCTTGTAACGGAACACCTGGAAATTTCAGTTGGAAAATAAAAGAAATACCACCTAAAAATGCACCTTCAAATAACGCATAAGGAATTGCTAAAGCTGGTGCAGTATTTGATTTGAAAGTGGTAATCAAAGCTAAAATTAAGCTCCCAATAATTCCAACAATTGTTGCAGCATAGGCAATTGAAAGATTAGCAGTGATTGCACAATAGAAAAATAGCGCCATTCCCAATACAGCTGCAATCACTGTCAATAATACTGACTTCTGAATAGCACCTTGAATGGTCATTGGCTCAGTTATATCAGTATAGGTTTCCACCCGAGTTAAAATTGGATTATTACTTTGCATGTAAGCTCTCTTTTTATAGTAAGCAAATAAAAATTGAGTTTATGATATTTTTTATTCAATCCCAATATTTTTTACATTTAATAAAGCTTTAATTTTTTGCAATTTATTGATAGCTAATCCATTAAAAATATATGAAACAAAAGTATTTGATTGCAAAATTAAAGCACATTTTATGGCTATAACTTTCATTTCGTAGCGAGAACCATAAGCTTTTATTTACAGTCTACATCTCTTTATACCAACTGAATTAATTGTAATAAAATCTGTACTCATCTAAGTAACATAAGCAATAAAAAAAGGAGTCGCATTTTAGGACTCCTTTTTAAATCATTTTTTAGATTAGAGTGAAATATTACAGTTCTTTTAGCTAAAGTGCTGTGGTTGCTCATCAATAACTTCTGCTTGTAACTGATTCATCTGTTTTTCCAACAAACCAAATAAAGCGGCTTGGATCATATGCTGTGCAACGGTTGGTGTCTGATCACCCAAAATCTTTTTAACATCTTCACTAAATTGAATTTTAACCAAAGGCTCTGCTTCCGAACCTGCATTACGCAAGGCAAGCTCTCCGCCTTCAAGTTGAACTAACTCGAGAACGGCTTCTTGGCTACCAAATAACTCTTTTAACTGTTGCATTGACATACATTACTCCATGTTTCTACATGGTGGCAAAGCGCTACTGCACTTTGCAATCTCACGTCTTATTTATATAAGTGCTATTCACTCATATTTCAAGTCTATGTTGTACTCGAATTAAAACTCAACCATTTCATTGCGAAAACCATCAATCAAATGGCTTAACTCTCTAAGCCATTCTCGTAATATTTTCGCATCGGGTAACCATGCTTGAGGACTTTGAGTCACCTTAATAATCAAATTCGATGAGGTCTCATTTTCAGGCTCTGGTGCTGTTGGCTCGGGTGCGTACTGACATAAACGATACGCACGTTTGAGTTCTGCAATAAAACCATCTTTAGCAAGTTGCTGTAATACTGAAACTTCTGGTGAGACTTGTCCTTTAACTGCCATCTGTTCTTCAATCGACTTAAACGTCGGTTGCAAATCATTTAAACGATAATAGCGCACCAATTCTTGTAAAAACGCTAAAATTGCCCCGTGTAAATGAAATACTGCTGCCTCACGATATGCCTGCGCTTGTTGAATATGTTCAGTTTGCTCAGCTTGTTGACATGCAAGTCGGGCAAAATACAATTTTTGATTGGTACGATCAGCATGGTAGCGAGCAACACGAGACATAATAAATCCCTTTTTCAGTTCATTTAAATCAAGACTGATTGTAAAGCGAATTGATGCTGAAACAAATAGCACTCACAACATCAATTCAATACGATAAAGTTTTCGCTTGGCAATGACTTGAATCGGTGGATCAATCGGACGAATATTGCGATTGCCCCAAGCCAAATAGCCTTCAGCCCAATACGTTGCACAAGCTGCATCAACTTCATCAGATTGCCATGGATGCACTGATTCAATATCCACCAATGCAACGGCAAAACCAACGTCTTCATCCCCATCATTCAAAAGAAAGTGTTGATTCTCTACAATCATCAAATCTTTCAGTGGCAACATTCGAGGTTGCTATGAGCGAACCTCAAGCGTTTTAATTTTCTTGGCTATTCGTTCAGCATTTGGTGCAACCATTGATAAAGCAGTATATTGCTTTAACATTGATAATTAAGCTTTATCATCCGCAGCTTTGACACGAATGCCTTGGCTTTTTACTTTCAAGGTGTTTAAACCTTTAATTGCTTTAATCGCTTCACGTGGATTTGGCATTTCAACAAAACCGAAACCTTTCGATTTACCCGTTGCTTCGTCTTTGACCACGACACAAGACTCAACTTTTCCATATGCTTTAAATAAGTCGAGAATTTCCGCATCAGTCACATTACGGTCTAAATTACGAACTAAAATTTTCATGCTAAAACCTAAAAGATGATTCATTGTAGAATCAAAAGAATTTGAATCTGCCTAGTTTAATCGAAATCAATCCCAAAACCTAAATTGATTGTAGTCGTACGAGAATGATTGCTTTGGCCGTAGGCACGTGGAATATCCCGATGAATCTGAACATCGACTAAATGTTGAGGTAAATCATTGAGGAAGTAACTTTCTATTTTTCTTCCTAACTCATCATATTGATCTTGTGACCATAAATTTAAATTCTGTTTGGTCAAAATCAATTCATCTTCTGCACGTGTTAACGCAACATATAGCACACGACGCTCCTCCTCCACATCATCAAAATCGCCTTGCGCGCGCGCATGAGGATATTGATTCGGAGAAACATGTGGGACATAACAGACTTTTTGTTCAGCACCCTTAGCTGAATGGATGGTAATCAGTGTCACTAAGTCTTGGTCAGGTGTTTTATCAATTTCTGAAACAGAAATTGGATCAAGCACATATTCTTCTAAAAATTCACCAAGTGAATGATGCTTACGTGCTAATTGTTTCACCAAATCAAAATCTTTGACTCGGCGTGACCAATCTTTGGTTTTATAATTATTTTCCAGCTGTTCATTTAGCGCATCCAGTGCAAGGCCTATACAAGCTTCAACATGCTGCTGCAATACATCGAGCTGCATCAAAATTAAAATCGCTTGTTGCGGTACTTTGCCATGTCGCTCTAAACGTTGGCAACGGGCTTCGATATCAGGCAATTGAATTAAGGCCTGTGCCAACTTACTGGCACCCACATCGCCCACGCCATCCCAAAGCGTCAGGAAACGCATCCAGGCTAAATCATCTTGAGGATTAACACTAACCCGTAACAAACTTAAAACATCTTTGACATGAGCAGATTCAAGCAACTTGACACCACCGATAAATCGATAAGGAATATTCGCCGCAATCAAAGCCCCTTCCAAATACCGCCCGCTAAAACCTGAACGTAATAAAATCATATGTTCTGCCCAAGCCGCACCTTGCATATGACGACAATTCAAATCCTGAATAATCCAATTGGCTTCTTCAAACTCATTACTCAAGATATGCAGTTGTGGCTTTAAGCCTTTACCTCGATAGGCCTGTAGATGCTTGTCATATTCAATTTGGCTCTGCTCCAGCAGCCAATTGGATAAATCTAAAATGCCTTGGGTCGAACGATAATTCATTTCCAGATGAAGCACATGTGCATCAGGCACACGTTCTTTAAAATGATGAATATTTTCAAAATCTGCGCCACGAAAGCCATAAATGGATTGTGCATCATCCCCGACACAAAACAGTTTCACCTTGCCAACTAAAGGCTGAAGCAAAGCCCATTGCAGTGGATTAGTATCCTGCATTTCATCGACCAATAAGGCGGAACAAAAACCAGTGACCCATTGCACTAGCTCTGGTGAACTTTGCAGATGTACGGCAACAATAGATAGGATGTCATCATAATCCAGAAAATTACGTTCTTGCTTGCGTTGCTCATAGGCTTTCATCAATTCAGCAATTTGGGCTTTATACTCAAGCGCTTGGGGTAGCTGCTTAACTAAAGCATCCGATAGTTTGGTTTTGGTATTACGAGCATAGGAATAGAGATCACACAATTCGGCCGCTTTAGGTAAGACATTGCCCTTATCATTGCCTCGTAGTAAACGAAACATCAGCAACTGATCATCCCGATCAATAATACTAAACTGTGTGAGACCAAACGCATGTGGATTCCGACGTAGTAAATACATACAAAAAGTATGAAAGGTTGATGCGCGTAAGCCTTTCGCCTGTGCGCCCATATGCTGCTCAACCCGCGTCACAATTTCACTGGCAGCTCGGCGTGTAAAGGTCAAGATTTGAATTTGTGATGCAGGCAAACCTTGATCAATCAGGTAAGCAGCTCGTGCCACAATAGTTTTGGTTTTGCCACAGCCTGCCCCCGCAAGGACCAAACAGTTTTGCGCTGTCGTTGTGGCTGCTTGTTTTTGTTGTGGATTCAGTTCATCAATTAGCTTGGCAAGCGTCATACAATTGGTCAATTAAAAGCGAAATGCTATTTTAGCAGACTCAAGCCATTGAAATGTTTCTCGCTACAAAAACAAAAAGAGCATGTAAAGACATGCTCTCTCACTCTCAGCCTGACCCGTTAGACGGTAGTTGAACTATGTGGTAACTGTTTAATCGCCCCTGCAAAGGTTAGATAGTTAATTCCCTGAAATAAAATATCAATCGCAAGGAACATCCCCAACACCCAAAACGGTGAATCAGGTGATGACAAGATCAGAATCCCGGTTAATAGGGTTAATATGCCTGAAAACAGCACCCATCCCCAACCTGAAATTGGTCGTAAAATAAAAGCATTTACGCTACGAATAATCCCCGCAATAATTAATGCAATCGACAAGAAACTGGTGAGCATCACTGCAGTAATCACAGGTGTGGTAAATGCAAAGTAACCAGCAGCTAGATATAGCACACCAAACAAAGCCCACAACCAGCGTGTACTGCCCTTAAACACCGTAAATGCGGCAACAAAATGCAAAATACCACCCAACATCATCAACACACCAAACAACAAGACGGCAGATAATGTTGCAAATGGTAACGCTGCTAAAAGCATGAGGCCAAAAATAACCAATAACACACCCAATAACAGATACCATTTACGATCAGCGTGTAGCTGATTGCGAACCAGATCATTACCCACCGTTTTCATCATGATTTACTCTTTTATCATCAATGTGCTATGTATATATTGAGCGTGTTTTAGACCTAACTCTGTATAAGGCATGTTGACAATTCATGACAAAATGTTGAAAAACCAGTGTTTTATTCCATAATTTTTAATTTAGTCTGTTCTTTTTGGGGCTATGAATAAATCGGAACTTATCCACAATTTACTTGATCCAGCCAATTTCCTGTGCGGTCAGCACACTAATCACGGTTTGTTCCAAGTCATTTGGCATTTTACTTTTATGCTCTGAAAGTGGGATACGCCCTCCCATGATTTCCGCCTCAGTTTGTGGATACAAAGGTTGCTTATCCGCCTGTGCATAACCAATCGGGAAAATAGGTTCACCATTGTTCAAATTATATTTATCGGTCGCGCCAAAACCGTGCAATAACTCATGCACTAACACTACATTATTTTGCTGTGTCTGTTTAGCTGAGGCAAACAGATTGACTGAACCAATTCGTCCACGTTCCAGCGCAGTTGAGTGCTTGAGTTCCCGATTTTGCTTCGGATCATAGAAATTCAGATATAGAGTTAAACTTGGTGAACCATCAATCGATTGATACTGCTTCCATGCATAAAAGCGAAACTTTAGGCTCCATAGAATATTATCCAGAACACTTGGCTGCTCAGACATCTTCGGTGGTGCTTGTTGCAATTCCCTTCCGATTTGAACCATAAAGTAGCTGCTTTGCCCTCGATATTGCTGGCTATTTTTTTCTAGATACTGCTTCACCTCAGCAAAATCATCTTGCTGCAATGTTTGAATATACTGCTGTGTTGTAGGCAACCCATCGGCATTAATCGGATGCAACAATACATTAGTCGGCTGATTCCAATCCTGATTTTGATCACGATAAGCATTGACTGCAACAATCAACAACACCAGTAGTAAGCAAGCGACTCGAATATTTTTCCACATGCATTTCACCCCAATCAAAATTAATTTTTCTTTTTATTTGTTCAATAAAAAATGCCAGCAATCGCCAGCATTTTTTAAACTTTAATGTTTAAGCTTCTACCCATTTCCCATCTTGGAACACCAGACTCCACTTGGTCTGCTTGCCCTCAGCAGTTTCAGAACCCACATATTGTGCCTGATTCTTACGGCTGAATTTCACCACCGTTGGATTGCCTTCAGGATCAACATCTGGTGCTTCTAACAAGAACTGATACTTCGGATCAAGCTGCTCAGCCACACTACGTAATTCAGCCACTTTCGGTGCACGTGTTTCACGAATTTTCGGAAATTTGCTGGCTGCTAAGAACAAACCTGCCGCACCATCACGTAATACAAAGAAGTCATCGTGTTTGGCTGAACGCAGATGTTCCATTTTGATTGGATCAACACGCGGTGGCGCAGGCTGACCGTTCTTTAATACTTTACGGGTATTGTCACAGCTTGAGCAGGCAAAGTAAGGACCAAAACGACCTGTCTTTAACTGCATTTCACCATCACATTTATCACATGGAATGGTTGGACCGTCATAGCCCTTAATCTTGAATTCGCCTTCCTCGACTTCGTAACCATCACAATCTGGGTTATTACCACAGACATGCAATTTACGACCACCATCGACTACATAACTGTCCATTGCTGTACCGCATTTAGGACAACGGTGTTTCGACATCAAATCAGCAGTTTCAGCACCATCATCATCCGACAATGCCGCCAAAGACTCGACTGGTGTTAAGTTGAGTGTGCCTTTACAACGCTCTTTCGGTGGCAGGTTATAACCTGAACATCCTAAGAATACACCTGTTGTTCCAGTACGAACTTGCATTGGACGCGAACATTCAGGACAAGATACATCCGCCACTTCGACTGGCTGATTACGGCGCATGCCGCTTTCACCCTGCGCATTGGTTAAACGTTTCTTAAAATCACCGTAGAAGGTATCTAGTAGCTCTTTCCAGTTACGCTCACCCATTGCAACACGGTCTAATTGACCTTCTAAATCAGCGGTAAAAGCATAATTCATCAGATTATTAAAACTTTCATCCAAACGGTCTGTAACGATCTCCCCCATTTTCTCTGCAAAGAGACGACGGTTTTCCAGTTTTACATAACCACGTTCTTGAATCGTTGAAATAATTGCAGCGTAAGTCGATGGACGACCAATCCCTTTTTTCTCTAATTCTTTCACCAAAGATGCTTCAGTAAAGCGTGCAGGTGGCTTGGTAAAATGCTGACTCGGATCAAGTTTTTCTAACTTAAGGACTTCACCAACTTTTACCGCAGGCAATAAAATATCATCATCAGATTTATTGGCACCACGAACACGGGTAAAACCATCAAATACTAGTGTACGGCCTTTCGCCTTTAACTCAACATTTGATGCTTCAACAGTCAAGGTTGAAGATAAATATTCTGCTGGTGTCATTTGACAAGCAACAAACTGTCGCCAAATCAGGTCATACAGACGCTGGGCATCACGTTCCACACCTGCAAGTTTGTCACCCGTCAATCCGACATCTGATGGACGAATCGCTTCATGCGCTTCTTGCGCGCCTGCTTTATTGCCATAACGATTTGGCTTGGCAGGAACGTATTTTTCACCAAAATTTTGCTGAATATGATTACGCACCATATTCACCGCGTCATCGCTCAAGAAAGTTGAGTCGGTACGCATATAGGTAATAAAACCACCTTCATACAAACGCTGTGCCAGCATCATGGTTTTCTTCACAGAGAAACCTAAACGCGTACTCGCTGCTTGTTGTAAAGTTGAAGTGATATACGGGGCACTTGGATTAACTTTGGTGGGTTTGTCTTCACGCAACGCCACTTTATATTCAGCATCTTTTAATACACTGAGTAGGGCATCAGTTTCAGCTTTATTTTTGAGTTTAAGCGTCTTACCTGCCTGTTTCACCGCTTCCAGACGAATGTCATCTTTCTTCGACAAGGTATCTGCAAATACTTGCCAGTATTCTTCTGGAATAAATGCACGGATTTCACGTTCACGTTCAACCACCAGTTTCACAGCAACGGATTGCACACGTCCTGCCGATAAACCACGGGCAATCTTTTCCCATAGTAATGGCGACACCATAAAGCCCACCACACGGTCGAGGAAACGACGCGCCTGTTGAGCGTTCACACGGTTTAAATCAAGTCGTGTTGGCTGTTTAAATGCTTCTTGAATGGCATTCTTGGTAATTTCGTTAAAGACCACACGATGGTAGCGACTATCATCCCCACCAATCACTTCTCTTAAATGCCAAGCAATCGCTTCCCCTTCTCTATCCAAGTCCGTTGCGAGATAGATAGCATCTGCATCTTTGGCGAGTTTTTTTAGTTCGGCAACCACATGTTCTTTGCCTGGGAGCACTTCGTAATGTGCAATCCAGTCATGCTCGGGATCGACACCCATACGATTAATCAGTGCGGACTGGGCTTTTTCGGCTTTCTGTTCATCGGTCAGTTTAGTGCGAGTTGCGGGCTTCTTTTCGGTGGATTTCGCCCCGCCTCCTGTCGGTAAATCACGCACATGACCCACCGATGACTTCACCACATATTGTGAACCCAAATATTTATTAATTGTTTTCGCTTTTGCAGGCGACTCCACAATCACTAAGGCACGTTTCTTTGCAGCAGGTGTAGGAGCTGCTGTGCTTTCTGAAGCAGAGCGTGGAGTATTCGCCATAATAAATCGTTTTTCCTATAATTAATCAAATAATTAGCGCTGAGCTAATTCATGTAAATATGCTTTGATTGCTTCAAGCTGAGTGGCTCTTAAATCAGTTTCTTCATCCCAATATAGCCCGACACAGTTTGCCTGCATATCAATAGCATAAACTCCTTTTAATGCAATGGGTAAATCATTAAATTTCTGATCACCCTGCACCACCTGAAGTTTTCCATCAACCACGCGCGCGCGCATAAGTGCTAAGCGAGCATCCGGAATAAGCACACTATAATAAGCAACCATACTGGCGCGTTTTTCAGATGCCATTGGAATTTTCGTCCACTCAGGCGCAACGATGAGTCGTGGGTGTAATCCCATTTTGCGAGCTTGATCGCGCATCATACCTAACGCTTTTTCTCGAGGACTCACACGCAGACCAAAAATCGAGCCCAAGACAAATAGAACTATCGCAACTGTAATCCAAATTCCAACATTACTCATTAAAGGTGCCCAAAACTTCCTTTTATTAGCGTTACATAAGTTGAATGAAAAAGGCAAGTTCCAAATTTAAGGCATCAACAATCTTGGACTATATTCAATCTCTCTCTGATTCACTTTTAACCATTGGTTATGTTCTAAACGATTCAATAAGTCTTCAGCATTTTGTTCAGGAAAATTTTGTTTTAAGAGCAAAGTAAAGCCTGCCACATATTTAGGACGTAAGTGTGCAGCAACATTTAATCTTCTCGCTAAAGTTAAACGAATATTTTCCAAATCAAATGAAGCATGGTCTTTCTGAATGATTGGCAATAACATTTGGTTTTGCCCAACTTGCTCTTTTTTCTTTTCATTCTCAATCATTTCTGGCAGAACAAAGTTCGCCCATACCATTAGATTTTTTTCAAAATAAATGACTTTTAAATCATCCTTTTGAATAATTTTATAATTCATCAATAAACTAAAGATTAAATTTTCATCAATCTGTTCTCCTTGTACTTTTGTTCGAATTGTATTTTTTAAACTCTCAATTTTTGTTGGTTTATTGGTTGGAATTTTTGCTAAATATTCACAGAATTTTTTAAAAACAACCAAATGTGGACGTTGAGAAAATTGTTCGACATCAGGAATGACTGTTGTAGGTTCTTCAAGTGAAACTGGTTTTAATATTTCTCTTGACTGTTCAATCACTGTTTTTAATTGTGTTGCCTGAAAACCCATAACTTTCAGTAAATCAACAATATATTCTAAAGCCCCATCATTAGACATAACATCAAAACAAATATTTTTCTTATCCATTTGAATTGAAAGTTGCCCTGCTAAAAATGCTAATCCAAAATCGGCAGCATCTTTACCAACTTTAGGCATTTTAATAATAACTAATTTCTTTTCTACAACAAAAGGGGAAAACTTAATCAGTGCATCTAAACTTAAAGTCACAGGTGATTTTGCGTAAACTAAATATACACAAGCATAAGTTTTCAATAAGTGTAATAGCTCTTTTTCAGTTTTATGAATATTCTCAATATCCAAAAGCAAAATTTTTTTCACTTGTATCCTTAAAATATAAATTCCCCCAATTTCATCACTCTAGCCTGTCATGTCTATCTTTTCAATAATGCGGTGGTTTGTTACTCATTGGATCAAACGGTGCAATTCCTTCTGACAAGTCTGAAGACTCAACGCGTTGGTATAAAAGCTGCATTTGTTTCTTCAAAACTGCAATTTCTTGTGTCTGAATTGCGAGCTGTTGATTTAATTGTTCAACTAAATCGTCTAAAAATGCAATTCGGACTTGCAAATCTTCAATGGGTGCGGACAATGACGCGTGATCATCAAATTTTTGTGGTTTAGTCATTTCAGACCTCATC
Source organism: Acinetobacter sp. 5862 (assembly GCF_024494585.1). NCBI lineage: Bacteria > Pseudomonadati > Pseudomonadota > Gammaproteobacteria > Moraxellales > Moraxellaceae > Acinetobacter > Acinetobacter sp. 5862. The sequence goes on along the minus strand of NZ_JANHGP010000022.1, from coordinate 17,440 downwards.
TGAACTCTTAGGAAACATTATGGCCTACATTACTTTAAGGGATGTCCATCTCGCATTTGGCGGACCTGCCCTACTCGACGGCGCGAACTTTAACCTAGAACGTGGCGAACGAGTCTGTTTAATTGGTCGTAATGGCGAAGGCAAGTCTACTTTATTAAAACTGATTGAGGGAAGTTTATTACCTGATACAGGTGAAGTTTCGATTCAAAATGGTTTAACTGTTTCAATGTTAGCCCAAGACGTGCCGATGGATTCAGGCAAAGTGGCAGATATTGTTGCTGATGGCGCAGGAGAAGCTGCAACCGTACTCAAAGCCTATCATGAAGCAAGTGATGCCTGTGTATTAGGTGATATGGAAGCTTGTGATCGTATGGGCATGTTGCAGCATAAACTTGATCAGCTCGATGGTTGGGCACTTGAAAACAAAGTAAATACCATTTTAGGTAAAATGGGGCTAGATCCAAATGCAGATTTAGCAGACCTATCAGGTGGACGTAAACGTCGTGTGCTCTTGGCACGTGCCCTACTTACCCAACCGGATGTGTTATTACTGGACGAACCAACAAACCATCTGGATGTTGAAAGTATTGAATGGTTAGAAAAGTTCTTACTTGATCAAAATAATCTAACTCTTTTATTTATTTCACATGACCGTTCTTTCGTAGATAGCATTGCAACACGTATTGTTGAACTCGATCGTGGTGTTTTACGTGCTTATGAAGGCAATTATTCACGTTACCTCGACCTCAAAGCTCAGCAAATGGAAGCTGAAGAAAAACAAAATGCTTTATTTGATAAAAAATTAGCAGAAGAAGAAGCTTGGATTCGTCAAGGCATCAAGGCACGCCGTACCCGTAACGAAGGACGTGTCCGTGCCCTAAAGGCCTTGCGTGAAGAATCAAAGGCACGCCGTTCACAACAGGGCAAAGTCAGCATGGCGACTCAGGAAGCCAATCGCTCAGGCAAGCTGGTGTTTGAGATTGAGAACCTAAGCGTGAGCTATGGTGAACAACCATTAATCAAAGACTTCTCAGCAATCGTATTACGTGGTGATCGCATTGGTTTAGTCGGTGACAATGGTGTGGGTAAAACCACATTAATCAAGGCCATTTTAGGTGAACTCGAACACGGCGGTTCAGTCAAGACTGGAACACAACTCGAAATTGCCTATTTTGACCAGTTACGCAATGCGCTCGACCTTGAAAAAACCGTGATGGCCAACGTGTCTGAAGGTTCTGATTTTGTCGATGTGAATGGCAATCGCCGTCATATCTATAGCTATTTACAAGATTTTTTATTCTCACCAGAACGCGCTCGTACGCCAGTCAAAGCACTGTCTGGCGGTGAGAGAAACCGTATCCTATTAGCAAAACTATTACTCAAACCATCGAACTTGATCGTGATGGATGAGCCAACCAATGACTTGGATATGGTGACACTTGAGTTGCTTGAAGAAATGCTGTCTGACTACAAAGGTACTTTGTTACTGATCTCGCATGACCGTGCTTTCATGGACAATGTTGTGACTTCGACTTGGGTATTCGATGGTAAGGGCAATATTGATGAGTACATTGGTGGCTATCAAGATTACTTGGAACAACGCCCTGACCAAAAAGTGGTTGATCAGAAAAGTGATGTGAAAAAAGCGCAAGCTAAAGCCGAAGCAGCGGCTGCCGCAGCATCAGCACCAAAGAAGGTCAAGCTGAGTTACAAAGATCAGCGTGAGTTAGAACAACTCCCTGCTGAGATGGAAAAGCTAGAAAAAGAACAAGCCGAACTTTCAGCAAAACTTGCGGATGGTTCGTGGTTTGTCTCTGACGCTAATGCTGCAACTTTAGCGAGTCAACGTTTAGCAGAAATTGAAGAATCTTTGCTTGAGAAATTGGAACGTTGGGACATCTTAGAAAATATGTCGAAAGGCAATTAATCAGATGATGAGCATCTATCCATAAAATGATAGATGCTCTATTAAAATCCAATGAATGCTTAGATTTCAAAATCATCTTTTAATGACTGATAAATATTAAAATTTTCATCATCAAAACAAACAAAAACTACTTCTTGGACTGACTGACTTTGTTTTAACTCGTCATTAATCACTTTAAACGCGATTTGGGTAATATCTCCCTTAAGTATGCTTATCTGTTTCAACATGGTCTCCTGATCAAAATATTTATTTATCTATACACAAAAAGGCTGTGCTTTATCTTTTAGATTTAAAGTCGTAAAACTGACTTCATGTTACACTGCTTCAAAATTCAATATCATTCATATTTCTAGTTTATGAGCCAACAATCGTCTTATATTCCTGGTGAGTTTCAATGGGAATTTTTACTCCCTAAGTATTGGAAAATCTGGATCGCCATCACTTTTCTCATGCTCTTAGCAATCTTACCTTGGGCAATTCAATGGCGCTTGGCACGTGGTTTAGCCTCATTATGCTGGCACTTGCTCAAATCACGTCGAAAAACCACAATCAGAAATCTGGAAGTTTGCTTCCCTGAATGGTCTCCTGTTGAAGTTGAAGCACAAGCAAAACAAGTGTTTGTCGACATGATGTTGGGTGTATTTGAAACATTGAATGCTTGGTATTGTCCAAATTGGTTTAAAGGACGCCATAGTATTGAAGGTCTAGAGCACATCAACTCAGCCAAAGCTCAAGGCAAAGGTATCTTATTGCTAGGTACACACAGTACTTTATTGGATGCAGGTGGTTATATTTGTGCTCAATATTTTGAGCCTGATGTGGTCTATCGTCCTCAGAATAATCCGATGTTGGATATGCTGATTTATCGTTGTCGCGCAACCATTTATCAACAGCAAATTGATCATGATGATATGCGAGGCTTAGTACGTCGTTTAAAAGATGGCGGTGCGATTTGGTATAGTCCAGATCAAGATTTTGGCTTAAAACAAGGTGTCATGGCGCCTTTTTTTGGTGTTCCTGCTGCCACTGTTACTGCACATCGTCGTCTATTAAAAATCTCCAAATCTGTTGCAATCCCGCTTTATTTTTATCGTTATGGTGATGTTCGTAATCCACAATACAAAGTTTTGATTGAGCCTATTGTTGAAAATATGCCGAGTGAAAATGAACTCGATGATGCAATTCGGGTGAATAGAATCATTGAGGCTCAATTGCGCATTGCACCAACTCAATGGATGTGGTTTCACCGTAGATTCAAAACCCGAGCAGAAGGTTACGAAAAAATTTATTAATAATTTATTAATATTTAGAGAAAATTAAAACCCGAGTTTCGCATCCTGCAAAACTCGGGCAAATGAGGTTGTGCTCTCAGATCTTTGTTATTATCTTGCTTCCATAGCATGCATCATATCCATAATGCATTTTCCATCTCAGCGTCGCTATCCTTAAACGGAAATCCATTCCTGCGTCCATGTGCTGATGTATTTAGAATAAATCTTTTGATCAAACTCGACTATTCGCCGTAGACTTAAATCAATGTACGATATTGCTTACATCACGATATTTGCCATTTCATTCTATTGAATCACTTATAAGGCTGAGCCAATTCATCAACAACTTGCTTGTGCTCTTGTTCTGCTTTTTCTATACCATCCCGAATCGCTTCTTGAGCCTCTCGTTCATCTTCAGCGCTTTGTTCTAGTTCTTCCTGCTGTTGCTCAAAAATACGACCCGTCTGTAAAACGACATAAATTGGAAAATGATCAGAACCTATATGAGATAAACGTTTCATTTCCACTAAGCCAAAGTCAGTACTATGAAAGATATGGTCTAAAGACCAACGTAAAAGTCGATAATCTGCGTGAAAAGTATTCATGAAATAGCGACCTACCCGTGGATCTAGCAAACCACTGATTCGTTGAAATAATCGCGTGGTGCGTGACCATGCCACATCATTAAGATCCCCCATGACAATACAACTTTCATCCAAATCTTTTATTCGATCGCCAATAATTAAAAGCTCGGCATCTCTTAAAGTTGAATCTTTAGCTTCAGTTGGGCTTGGTGGTTTAGGGTGTAAACAATATAACTGTACTTGGATACCTGAACGTAATGTTACCGAAGCGTGTATAGATGGAATTTCATCACTTAAGATAAATTTCACTTCTGTATCGTGCAATGGCAAGCGGCTATATAGATGCATACCATATAAGTTATCTAAAGGTACGGGCACGCGATAAGGATAATCTTGTTCAATGTGAACTAACGCATTTTGCCAACTTGAATCTGACTCTAATGTCAGCACAACATCAGGTTTTAGTGTGTCTATATGCTCAAGCAATAGATGATATTTATCATTTGGCGTCAACACATTGGCAACCAGCAATGAGATTTGCTGGTTTTCATTGATTTGCTCAGGCTTAACTTTTTGAACTTGTTTTTTCCAAATCGGGGTATATGGAAGAACCATTTTCAACTGATAAGCGATTGCTGCGACCAATCCAACAAACAGCAACTCGGTAGTCAAGGTCCATTTGGGAATGGCAAATAACATTGCAAAAAAGGCGAAGAGACCGAGTGCCAGAATCTGTAAGCGCGGAAAGTCTGCACCTCTAAACCACCACTCATCTCTGGGGATTAATGACCAAAACGAAAGCCATATAACCAATACTGCACAAATCTGAATCCATATCATGTTCATTTTTCTCGAGGGGATGTCTTAGATTCTCAATAAAGTTATGGCTTTATCAATTTTCTATCTAATACAAACAAGTTATTTCACTCAATTAAATTATCGTTTTATTTACGTAAAGCTTGCAGTTGTGGTCGCTTTTGATACACTCAAACCCCTTAAAAGTTTTTTGAAATACCGAGGCACAATGACATGAAAGTAGGTCTGGTCGGTTGGCGTGGGATGGTGGGTTCTGTCCTTATGCAACGTATGGTTGAAGAGAATGATTTTGCTCATATTGAGCCATTCTATTTTTCTACCAGTAATGCAGGTGGCGAAGCGCCTTCATTTGGTGGTAAGACTGCACCAGCACTTATGGATGCGTCAGACATTAACAGTCTGAAGCAAATGGATGTCATTTTAACCTGTCAAGGTGGTGATTATACATCTGAAATTTTCCCTAAGCTAAAAGCTGAAGGTTGGGATGGTTATTGGATTGATGCTGCGTCTACCCTTCGTATGGCGGATGATGCAATCATCGTACTTGATCCAGTAAACTTAAATGTGATTAAAGATGGTTTAGTCAACGGAACTAAAACTTTCGTTGGTGGTAACTGTACAGTTTCACTTATGTTGATGGGTTTAGGTTCACTTTTCCAAAATAATTTGGTTGAGTGGGCTACTTCAATGACTTACCAAGCAGCTTCTGGTGCTGGTGCGCAAAACATGCGTGAACTCATCACGGGTATGGGCTATTTGTACAACAATACTAAAGAATTACTAGATGATCCAAAATCTGCGATTCTTGATATTGATCGTCAAATTGCCGAGTTGCAACGTGGCGAAGGTTTTCCAAAGTCTAACTTTGGTGTGCCATTAGCAGGTTCATTGATCCCATATATCGATAAACAGCTTGAAAGTGGTCAATCAAAAGAGGAATGGAAAGGTCAAGTTGAAACCAACAAGATCTTAGGCAATCAACAGATTGTTCCTATTGATGGTCATTGTGTTCGTATTGGTGCAATGCGTTGTCACTCTCAAGCCATTACTTTGAAGTTGAAAAAAGATGTTGCGCTTGATGAAATCGAAGATATGATTCGTCAATCAAGCCAATGGGCGAAAGTAGTTCCAAATACCCGTGAAGCCTCTATGACTGACCTTACTCCTGTTGCTGTGACGGGTACTTTAACAGTTCCAGTTGGTCGTTTACGTAAGCTCAATATGGGTAAAGAATATTTAGGTGCATTTACAGTAGGCGATCAGCTACTTTGGGGTGCTGCTGAACCTTTACGTCGTATGCTTCGTATTTTGGTTGAATACAAGAACGCTTAAGCAAAAACATTTAAAAAACAAAAGCCGATCACATTTGATCGGCTTTTGTTTTTTATCAAACATGAATATTTTACAATTCATTTACATCACGGTAATGTATACTTTTGAATTGACTAAAACATCACTTTTTCATGGATCGAGATGACTGTTTATAACAAATTAAAAGTTGCCATTTTAGCCATCATTTCTTCGCAACACCTTTATGCGATTACACTCGATCCATTGCAAATCCAATCTGCACCTGGTGAATTACTCTATGCAGAAATGAGTTTTCATCAAGCTGATCCTACCGCAAAATTAGATGTAGGCTTAGCAACACCTGAAGATCTTTTAATGATGGGTGCTGCTCATCAGCCTCCGAGTGGCCTAAATTTTTATACACGTCGCAATTCACAAGGTGAAGGGGTGATTGTGATCACTTCTATACGTCCAATGACAGACAGTGAACTTAATATTATTCTTAAAATACAAGAAAGTGGTGCATCACATTTAAAGCATATTAAGCAACCTATAGGACAAAGTTCGAGAGCGCTATCCGCTAAAGCAGCTACGAATGAAAAAACACTTTCACCTAAATATATTGTCAGTGAAAAAGATATTGCGCTCAATTTACCCGAAAGCACTCGCTTCAGTTCACCGATTGCAACAAATGTAAAAGAGCTTAATTTAAAGCAAGAAAATTTATTAAATGTCTCATCAGCTTTACCACCCATATTAAATAGCTCACAATCAAAGCAAAGCTCTCCAGTAGCAATATCCGTTGTTACAACGCCGATACCAAGCCAAAATAAGGACACTGCAACTGCAAAAATTAGCCCTAAAATCGAAACAAATAATATAAATACGACTGCAAAAGTAAAAATTGAATCAAATCCAACGCCTACCATGACTAAACAGCCTATTGTTCAAGTCGCAGCTCAGCCAGTTCAAACTGCGAGTCAACCACAAACACCAATCGAAAAAAAATCAAAACCTCTCGATACAAAGCCAGCCGAACCACAAGAGAAATTTAAAAAACAACAACCTACACAAACTGCACAACAAGCTAAAAAGAAAGCACCTGCCACAAATAGCAATTCCATGACTGCATCTAATAACTCAGCTCAACAGCATGTCGTGCAGCGTAATGAATCTTTGTGGAGTATTGCGCAACAAATCGCATCACAAACACAACAGCCTGTTGCTAAAGTTATGAATCAGATCAAAGCACAGAATGAGCATGCTTTTATTGGTGGCAATGCAAATCGTTTAAGACAAGGGTCTCGTTTAAATTTCAATCTAAATACAACACCATCTCGTCAGAATACAGCAATAAATCAAATAGCAGCACAGACAACACACCCTCGATCAGGTCAAGCCAAATATCGCCTGCAGCAAGCGGAAATGTCACTGGTCGCTGAAAGTAACCAAGATTCAAGCAATGGAAGTGCGAAAAAAGACACATTACAGCAAAAAACCAGTGCAGATTTATCATTAAAAGTTATGACAGCACGAGAAAAAACCGTTACATTACAAAGAAACGTAACACAGTTAGAATTGGCATTACGTAACAAGGAACAACGTATTCAGCTATTAAATGCTCGGCTTGCAGAGTTACAAGATCAGTTGAAAGTGCAGCAGGAAACTAAAAAGCCAACACGCTAGGTTACGAGAAGATTCTCATAAATTTGCACCAAAGCGGCTCTATCTTTAAGGGGTATAGATCATGTCAACTATAATAATTGTACTGCTAATCGTCGTATTAGTTGTTGCAATCGTTTTAAAAAAACGCAGTGACAACCAAACTACTGCAACATCTAAAAAAGGTGCTACAGCAAAATCAGCGAAGAAAGCAGCTACAACTAAAACTTCACGTACGACATTAGCACGTGAAGAACAAGAATCTGTTCCAGCCGCCGCAACCGCGATTCCAGAGTCTTTACGCCAGAAAATTGAACAGCAAATTCAAAGTGGCAATTATCAAAGCGCAGAAGCACAAATCAATCAGATTTTAAAACAAGATAACTCCCAACATGAGTTATATTTATTTCTCCTTGATATTCACTTAGCTCAAAAAGATGATTTTGCAATTGATCAATTGATCAAACATATTCATGCTTTGAAACTTGATGATATTGCTCAAACTGCTGAAGCAAAACAACGTGAATATGAAAAAAATAAACAACCTGATGCAATTGAGTTCAGTTCAAGCTCAAGCCATTTTCAGCAAACCAGCACATCAGATAGTTTAGCAAAAGAGCAAAACAATGCAGATTTTGACGCATTAGCGGCATCAAAAACGTCACAATCATTTGATGACTTACAATCTGGATATGTTGCACCAGCAGAAGAAGCTAAACCAGTTGAACCAGTCCCAGAAGTTCAGCCATTAGATTTTAATTTTTCCTTTGAGAAAAAGGAAACAACTGAAGCTGCGCCAACAATCGAGCAACAAGAGAATAAAGAGCCTGCTCCTTTAGAATTCTCATTCAATTTAGACGCTGCACCTGCAACTTCTCCTGTAGTTGAAGAAGCAAAGCCTGAATTAGATTTCAATTTTTCAAACTTAGAAGTTACAGAACAAAAAACTGAAGCAGCGCCAACGTTAGATTTTAGTTTTGAACCGACAGAAAACAAGCAAGTTGAAGTTACAGAATCAGTTGTTGAACTTGAACCTGTTCAAACCTCGCCTCAAACTACATCTGTTGCAATCAATGACCCTCTTGTACAATCATTTCCTGATTTACAACAGCTTGATGAAGCACAGCTCAATCTAGAACTTGCTGAGCAATATATTGAATTGGGCGCTTATGATTCTGCACGTGAATTATTAAAAAATAGCCCACCATTTAATGCAGAGCAACAACAACATTCACAAAGTTTACTGAATAAAATAGCTTCCTGAATTTGATCGGTCTAATATAAGCAGTCTCTCAGACTGCTTTTTTTATGATGAAAAAAATCGCTTTAATTTATATGGGTGGGACGTTTGGTTGCGTTGGCGAACCATTGATGCCGATGCCAGAACAGGATTTTCTACCTTTACTAGCTAAGATCATTCCACCTCATTTACAGGTCGAATGCTTCGCTGCGCCTAGTATCAAAGACAGTAGTGCCTGCACCGCAACGGATTGGCTAAAGTTGGTACAACAAATCCAGCAATTGCAACTCAATAGTTTTCAACATTTTGTCATTATTCATGGGACAGATACTTTAAGTTACGCTGCAGCAACACTTGCTCGTTTTTTGGGACATTCTTGTCATGCCATCATTACAGGTAGCCAATACCCATTATTGAATGTTGAAGGCAATGATACCCGTGAATTTACAGATGCCACAGGCAACCTATATTTAGCATTAGAGCAAGTCCTCACTTTGCCAACTGGTGTTTATCTTGCATTCCATGAACAAGTTTTTCACGCACAAACGACCTTAAAAGCACATACCACTGAGTTGGATGCTTTCGTCGGTGTTAAAGCAGATCAAAGATGTCAAACCACAGCAGATTTTCTTGTTGTTCAAAATGAATATATTCAGCAAGCAACTGAACTAAGCATCCTAAATTTGATGTTGCAGCCAATTGCAAAAGAACAACTCATTCTACAGTTAAAAAATATTCTGCTTAACCCACCAAATTTCTTGATTCTACAAGGATTTGGCACAGGCAATATTGCAGTAAATGACGAAATTCTAATGCTGTTTGAGCAACTGTATCAAAAAAAATGTCTGCCTATTATCAGCACCCAAGTGACCTTTGGGCAACTAGATCAACGCTATGCCGTCAGTTCATGGATTCAATCTGCCAAAGTTTTAATCAATGATTGCCATAGCCATGCTGATTTATATGCAAAAGTCTTGCAAATCTATTTAAAATATCCGAGCCACGAACAATGGTTCGCGAATTGGCATCAGCATTAATATTTGAGGTTAAAACATGCAACGTTATGCAATCGGTATTGAATTTTGTGGCACGCAATACCGTGGTTGGCAAACCCAGCAGCCTGGCGTTGCAACTGTTCAAGAGACCATCGAGAAAGTACTGAGCCGTATTGCCAATGAGCCCATTATTCTGCATGGTGCTGGACGAACTGATGCAGGTGTACATGCAACCAATATGGTGGCTCATTTCGACACCGAAGCTATTCGCCCAGAACAAGGTTGGATTCGTGGCACCAACAGTCAACTTCCAAAAGATATTTCAATTCAATGGATTAAATGCATGGATGAGAACTTCCATGCACGGTTCAAAGCCACTGCACGACGTTATCGTTATGTCGTCTATAACGCACCCACCCGTCCTGCACTATTGTATAAACAAGTCACTCATCTTTATCAAAAATTAGATGTACCGAAGATGATGGTCGCTGCAGCAAAATTTGAGGGAACGCATAACTTCGAGACCTTCCGAGCTGCTGCCTGTCAATCCAATCAACCCATACGTCATGTAAAACACTGCCGTCTATTTGAACATGGACGCTATTTAGTATTAGATATTCAAGCCGATGGATTTTTACATCATATGGTACGCAATATCATGGGATGCTTACTAGAAATCGGACAAGGTATGTATGAGATTGATCATATCGATACCATGTTTGCCGCAGAAGACCGTACAGCGGCAGGCATCACCGCCCCACCTGATGGTTTATATTTTATTCAGTCCTATTATCCTGATGAGTTTGATTTACCACAGCTGCCTTTAGGTCCCCAATGGTTAAATCTGCCTGAATAAAAAAAGCCTTATCGAGAGATAAGGCTTTTTTCTTAGAAAAATTAACGCTGTTTACGCTTACGATATTCAACAGGGGTTTCATTCGTCCAACGCTTAAATGCACGATAGAACGTACTTGGTTCAGAAAAACCTGTTAAATACACGATTCTTTCTACACTTTCATTGGTATTCGCCAATAATTTCTTCGCTAGGCGGCAACGATAATCTGAAAGGATTTGCTGGAAGCTTGTATTCGCCTCGCTAAGCTGTGTTCTTAAGCGTCGTGGCGTGATGCTTAATTGAGCTGCAACTGTTTCTAACGTAGTTTCACCACTTTCTAAAGTTGAACCAATGGCACGGCGTACCTCGCCCACCAAATCATATCGGGCGAGTTCCTGCAACTTCTCAATCGCTAGTTGTTCATGTAATTGTAGTAGTTCTGGTTCAGCTTGCCACAATGGGTAATCAAGCACAGCATGATCAAAATAAAGGCGGGTTTCTTTTTGACCCAGACTGACAGGACAGCCATACACTCGAAAATATTCATCATCATCCGCACCCTCATTGAAGTTAAAGTCAATGTAGATCGGCTGAAACTGCCCTTCGGTGATGAATTTAAAGAAGCGAAGAATACCTGACATCGCACATTCAGAAAAATGGCGATTGACCAGATTGTCAGACCAGTACTGTTCGCCATTGCTTAAATAACAGCGTCCATCCTGAATCACCAGTTTGGCATCAAAGGCATCACTGATCAAACGCTGATAAGCTAAAGCTCGTTTTAGACCCTCACCAAATGTTTCACTACTAATAAATAGATGCTCAATCACCTGACCACGATAGAGTGGTAAATGCTCACCTAAATGCAATCCAATATCAGGATCATTGCTAACTTCCTGTGCAGCAATCCAAAATGCATTTTGCGCACTTAATGGCGTTCTGGCATTGGTATCAATTTGATTTAGCGCTACCCCTGCTTTTGTTAGAATCTCTTCAGTTGGCAATCCCGCTTTACGAATTGCCTGATAACCAAAGCGCAATACAACTGATGCATCTGTTAACTGACCCACTCAGTGCCCTTCCCTGTAGATACGTTCTTGTAACAATAACAACAATTTTAGATTAACGTTGATTGACCAAACTGACAACAATATTCTGCTTCTTTTGTTAAAAAAGATTGTCAATTGTCCGACAGTTTTTATGAATAAAGATCTAAAAGGTTTACATACGCTTCACCTTGTAAAATTCAAATAAATTGACTATAATTTGCCCCTTTCCAATTTGATCATCAGGTAGGCTATGGCCAATAAAGAGGAACTCATTGAGTTCGAAGGCGTTGTCACCGAAACGCTTCCTAATACGATGTTCCGTGTACGTTTAGAAAACGGTCACGAAGTTATTGCTCACATTTCTGGTAAAATGCGCAAACACTATATCCGTATTTTGACGGGTGACAGTGTAAAAGTAGAAATGACACCTTATGACTTAACAAAGGGTCGTATCACTTATCGTGCGCGCTAAGAGATTCGTGAATGCAAAAAAGCCACATTTTGTTTGTGGCTTTTTTTATGCTTGATTCTTATTACTCACTCAAACGTGTTGTTTTACACCCTACCGTTTGACACTCACGTAATCTTTCCTCTAACCAATGATTACGCTCTTGTGTCGTCGTAAGTCTACATTGCACGCTTACGCTATTTTTTTGATCATCAGTACATTCTGCATCTCGATGATGAATCCATGCGAGCTGGGACTTTTTAAGAATCTTTTGTTGTGTCTTATTGAGTTGGTGACGCAATTGCTGGTAATTTTTATTTAAATCAACATCAGCACTCGCATAAATTTTATTCGTGCAATAAATATCATCATACGTATTGCGTGCCTTATCACAATTATCTGCATGACTGAATGTTGCTAAAGCGCCACACATCAGTCCAAATATAAATTTGTGCATCAAGTTTTCTCAATCGCTTAATATCCTATCTAAGCATATTCGAACTCAATTGAATATTGCCTAAAAATAGACTAGTTTGTATATTTTTATCAATTCACACAAATGAACTCGACACCAACATCATTTAAGGATTGAATAAACATAGATGAGAGGATAAGGATTAATCAAAATAAAAATTTAAGTGTTTGTTATTTCTAATCATATTATCTTTACAAGCATGTACCACTGCATACCAAAATCGAACCAGCCTACCTGATTATTTACAACTTTTTATCGGGCAATCTGCAACCATAATCCAACAGTCGTTCGATTTAAACCTCTAGGTTTTCAGACTATCGCCCAACCAATCAAACAAAGCAATCAGCTGATTTACACTGTCATTCGCCCAATTCGTATTCCTATCGCTCAATCGGCTGAACTTGGTGCTCAAAATATACCAATTCAAAGTGCTGGCAATACAGATAGTACTTATGATCTCAATTTAAAATGTCACATCATTTTTGAGCTAGACCAACAGCAAATTGCTCGCTCTATTCGCCATGAAGGCAAGGCTCGTTAGTTCGCCCATATACATTAAGTTATAAAAAAACGCAGCCCAAGCTGCGTTTTTTATTGGCTATAATTCTTAGTTTAGTGCTGAAACTACAGCTTCACCCATAGCATCTGTACCAACTTTTGTCATGCCTTCAGACATAATATCTGCTGTACGCAAACCTTGATCTAATACTTGACCCACAGCATCTTCAATTGCTTTTGCTGCAGCTTCTTCACGGAAGGTATAACGTAACATCATCGCAACTGAAAGAATAGTTGCCAATGGATTAGCAACATTTTGACCAGCAATATCTGGTGCAGAACCATGACATGGCTCATACATGCCTTTGCCATTTTCATCTAAAGATGCAGAAGGCAACATGCCGATCGAACCTGTCAACATTGCTGCTTCGTCAGATAAGATATCACCAAATAAATTACCTGTAACGATCACATCAAACTGCTTTGGTGCACGCACTAACTGCATCGCAGCATTGTCAACATACATATGTGAGAGTTGAATATTTGAATATTGTGCTTGCTGTAAATCAGTAACCGTTTGCTTCCACAATTCAGTCACTTCCAATACATTGGCTTTATCAACCGAGCATACTTTGCCACTGCGCAAGCCTGCTAGCTCGAATGCAACTTTGGCGATACGCTTGATTTCACTTTCTGAATAAACATCAGTGTTATAGCCTTGTTTTTCGCCATTTTCTAATTCGCGAATACCACGTGGTTGACCAAAGTAGATCCCCCCCGTTAATTCACGAACAATGAGGATATCCAAACCTGCAACGATTTCTGGCTTCAAACTTGAAGCATCAGCCAATTGTGGATAAAGAATCGCAGGACGCAGGTTGGCAAACAGGTTCAATTCGCTGCGGATTTTTAACAGGCCACGCTCTGGTCGGATTGAACGCTCAATTGTATCCCATTTAGGTCCACCAACCGCACCCAACAAGATTGCATCGGCTTTTTTCGCCTGTTCACTAGTGACAGCTGGGTAAGGTTCACCATGTGCATCAATCGCAGAACCACCCAACAAACCATGTTCCCATGTCAAACCTAAATTAAATTTTTGATTCACCTTAGTTAGTACTTGCTCAGCTGCACCAACAATCTCAGGACCGATACCATCGCCTGCTAAAATTAAAATATGTTTAGACATTTATTCTTCCAGTTTCATATATGCAGCGTTCATACTGCAAGCCGATTAAATCTTTTTCTCAACAAATTCACCCAAACCTGTGCTCACATCATATGGGCGACAGAATCGACGAATAGTATGCTGTTCTTGTTGCAAATCCACACATAAAGGTTCAGGTATAGAAACATTTAATAAACTACCCGAACGATATGCACGGTCTCGGTACATTTTAAAGGTATAGCTTTGATGCGGCTTGAACGCATGAATCACATGGAAGGTTTCAGCTCGGTCTGGTGAAATAGGATAAAAGCGAATGACTACTTCATATTGTTTGGCTGGTACATTTAAGTAGACTTGTTGTTTTCTACTAAAAACCGAACCATGCAATCGTACAATCCCTTGCTCCATCGCCTGTTGGCTAATACGGTGCGATTTGGCATCGATCACGGCAATATCATTGATTCGTTCAAACTCACAATTTTCGACGCCCGAACAATACAAAGTTGCATTTTCTGCTTTATTGCCTACTGTATTTTGGGCAATACGAACCTGATCAACCATATTCGTAGAATTCTGACATGCGGTTAATGTCATACCAACACCTAAACACAGCAAAATACTGCGAGGGAGTCTTCTTTTCATTATTCAAGCCCAGTCCTATATCATGCAAACATGCAAGCGAATATATCTACTCGCATGTTAGCAAGAGTTCCATGTCCGCGCTATGGCTATATTTAAAATGTACTAAAACATTAAGCTATGTTTATATTGATGAGATATAAATAAAACTTAAGCTTCTATCTCTTGAAACACCCAAGGACGCGCCTGTTTGGCTTTTTCTTCATAGGCACGAATATCATCTGCCACTTGCAAAGTTAGGCCAATATCATCCAAACCATTTAATAAGCAGTGCTTACGGAATGGATCAATTTCAAATTTAAATGCCTGACCTGTTGGCGTGCGTACTTCCTGTGCCTCTAAATCGATGGTCAATTGATAACCTTCTGTTTCAGCACATTCCTTGAATAACTGATCAACAATCTCTTCAGATAAAATCACAGGCAACATGCCATTTTTAAAGCAGTTATTAAAGAAAATATCGGCAAAGCTTGGCGCGATCACGGTACGGAAACCATACTCATTCAAAGCCCAAGGTGCATGCTCACGACTAGAGCCACAGCCAAAATTCGTGCGTGCCAATAAAATCGTTGAACCTTGATAACGCGGTTTATTCAATACAAATTCAGGGTTAATTGGACGTTTGCTAATATCTTGCCCTAAATAACCTTCATCTAAATAACGCAATTCATCAAATAAGTTATCGCCAAAACCTGTGCGTTTAATTGACTTCAAAAACTGTTTTGGAATGATTAAATCAGTATCAACATTTGCACGATCTAAAGGTGCAACAACACCTTGTTCTACAGTGTATTTTTTCATGATTTTGCTCCTTTAGAATGAACGTACATCAACAAAATGACCTGCAATTGCAGCCGCTGCAGCCATTGCTGGGCTCACCAAATGTGTACGACCACCGTTCCCCTGACGACCTTCAAAATTTCGATTAGAAGTAGATGCACAATGTTCACCTGGTTGTAATTTATCAGCGTTCATTGCTAAGCACATCGAACAACCCGGCTCACGCCATTCAAAACCAGCGTCTAAGAAAATTTGATCCAAGCCTTCTTGTTCTGCTTGTTGCTTCACCAAACCTGAACCCGGAACGATCATCGCCTGTTTAATACTAGATGCAACTTTACGCCCTTTCACGACATCTGCCGCAGCACGAATATCTTCAATACGAGAATTGGTACATGAACCAATAAAGACACGATCTAATTGAATATCAGACAACGCTTGACCAGCAGTTAAACCCATATATTGATAAGCACGAGTCCAGTCATTACGCTGAACATCATCTTTTGCTTGTTCTAAAGTCGGTACTGCTTGCGAAACAGGGATCACCATTTCTGGAGATGTTCCCCAAGACACTTGTGGCTCAATCTCAGCGCCATTCAATACGACGACTGCATCAAATACAGCATCTTCGTCTGAGTGTAAGGTATTCCAATATTCTACGGCTTGATCCCACTGCTCACCTTTAGGTGCATAGTTACGATCTTTCACATAAGCGATGGTTTTGTCATCAACAGCAACCATACCTACGCGCGCACCCGCTTCGATTGCCATGTTACATACGGTCATACGCCCTTCGATCGACATATCACGGAACACTTGACCACCAAATTCAATGGCATAGCCTGTACCACCAGCCGTTCCAATTTTGCCGATAATCGCTAAAACAACATCTTTCGACGTCACGCCTTTGCCTAATACACCATCAACACGAACAAGCATGTTTTTCGATTTTTTCTGTACTAAACATTGAGTTGCTAACACATGCTCAACTTCTGACGTGCCAATACCGTGTGCTAAACAACCAAATGCGCCATGTGTAGCTGTGTGTGAATCACCACAGACCACGGTCATACCCGGCAAAGTTAAACCTTGCTCTGGTCCTACCACGTGGGCGATACCTTGACGAATATCATTAATACCAAATTCAACGATATTAAAGGTCTTACAGTTATCATCTAAGGTTTGGACTTGGATACGAGAGGTATCATCTTCGATACCAGCAATACCTTGCTCACGCTCTTTTTTAGAGGTCGGAACGTTATGATCAGGTGTTGCGACATTGGCACTTAAACGCCATGGCTGACGATCAGCAAGTTGTAAGCCTTCAAATGCTTGAGGACTAGTCACTTCATGTAATAAATGACGATCAATATAAATCAAGCTTGAACCATCATCACGTTGCTTAACTAAATGGTCATCCCATAATTTGTCATATAATGTCTTGCCTGCCATGTCGTCGCTCTCCAACGTGCTTGTCATAGGACTGGGTAACTAAATCTTAAATTTATTATAGCAATGCTTTCACATAAATCTAATTTATCATTTTTATTAGTTATTAAACTTTCTGGAATATATAATTCATTTGTGCATCAATTTTTTCAATAAAAGAGATAAATCCTTAGCTATCTAAAAGTTCGATCATCAAGAGTAGAAATTTCTTTTTTACTTTTTAAATGATAATCATTATAGGACTTACGCACTATTATTTATAGATTCTCTGTGGTAGGAGATGATTTTTATCGAGAATAAAGTCATCAATGAAG
>NZ_JANHGP010000134.1:0-208 GCF_024494585.1 Acinetobacter sp. 5862 | reverse complement strand
AAGAATTTAGCTCAAATTTAACCTGACAGGCACAATAAAAAATGGGTAACTGTCAGATCAGGTTTGAGCTAGTACAAATTGTAAAACAGACATGTAATCTTTCTTCCGCATCTAAAGCCTTACCCATCACGTGCTTACCACAATCATTTTATCGACGTATACAACGCTTCTTTGCAGATCAGTATTTCGATTATCGTCAAATTTCTCA
>NZ_JANHGP010000133.1:0-210 GCF_024494585.1 Acinetobacter sp. 5862 | reverse complement strand
TTTAAATTGCGTTTGAACAACTCGAAATCATGCACTGCAACGCGACTGGTACATAAACTCAGAATTTGCTGAGTTTTATAGTGAATCATGGCCTGTACTTTAAAGGTATGGGTCTTTTTCTTGCCGCTATAGATTTTCTTCTGTTTTTTTAGGCCTTTGGATTGGAATTTCCGTGGCATCCACGATCACAACATGCCAGTCGATGCCTTC
>NZ_JANHGP010000132.1:0-210 GCF_024494585.1 Acinetobacter sp. 5862 | reverse complement strand
GAAGCAGTGGGCTCTGACACGCCATAACTTGTTGCGACATGGAACAAGGTTCGGTATTCACGCCAATAACTTAAGCACAGGAGGATCTGATCCTCTAGGCTCAATTTAGGTGGCCTGCCTTTGGCAGGAACATGCATCTTCAATTGCTCAACCATTAAATCAAAGGTTGACCATGAGATGCCCGTGTATCGCTTGAACTGTGTTTCAGAA
>NZ_JANHGP010000131.1:0-221 GCF_024494585.1 Acinetobacter sp. 5862 | reverse complement strand
ACAGTATAAAGAAAAATGGCATCAAAGTAGATGGGAAACAAAACTATCAGTGCAAAGACTGTAAACGTCAGTTTATTAGTGACCATGCTCTGAGCTATCTAGGATGTCATTCAGGCATTACTCGAAAAATATTACAGTTGATGATCAGAGGTAGTGGTATACGAGATATCGCTGAAGTTGAGCGAATCAGTATCGGTAAAGTTTTACGTACTTTAACCGAA
>NZ_JANHGP010000130.1:0-225 GCF_024494585.1 Acinetobacter sp. 5862 | reverse complement strand
CCATTAGAGAAATTTGCTCAGCTTGTTGATTATCATATGGCTTTTGAAACTGTCGCACCTCATGTTTGAATTCGCCCAAAGTATTGGTAAATTTTTTACTGTAGGTATTGAAGGTAATAATTGCAAAATAAGGCATCGAATTAGGCGCGGTTTTAGAAGGAGTTGTAATTTTTCAAAAAAGATTGAAAACCATTTTAAAGCTTTCGACTTAACCTTTTTTTACAT
>NZ_JANHGP010000129.1:0-227 GCF_024494585.1 Acinetobacter sp. 5862 | reverse complement strand
TTTGGTCATTCAAACTCTATTTTCAAACGTTTTAATCGTTGGTCAAGCAGCGGTAAGTTACTTAGATTATTCAAATTACTAGCCTCATGCCCCGATATGGAGTGGATTTTTATTGATGGCTCTCATGTACGTGCTCATCAACATTCTGCTGGCATAGCGAATCAATCTATTTCTAAAAGTGTAGGAGGAAACTCCTCAAAAATACATTTGATTGTTGATGCACATGG
>NZ_JANHGP010000128.1:0-229 GCF_024494585.1 Acinetobacter sp. 5862 | reverse complement strand
TTCCCGCATTTGGGCGAGACGACGCAGGCGGGGCATCCAGACTCACATCCACATTGGGCTAGGCGCATGATGGTGGCATGCCACCATTCCTCGGCCTTCTCGAAACCGGCCTCGGCGAATCCAGCCCCACCGGCCTGACCGTCGTGGACGACGATGGTGCACGCTCCAGTGTCAGGCAACATCACCGTCGACACCCCACCCACATCCCATCGGTCGCACGGTGAGTACA
>NZ_JANHGP010000127.1:0-229 GCF_024494585.1 Acinetobacter sp. 5862 | reverse complement strand
AATATGGATTGGGAGGCCACTGAGCTGACCGATCTCGACGTCACCGGTATTGATCACGAGGGCGGTTTCTCGGCCCTTGGCGTGCCCGACGAGATCGTTGCTGCTTTGGCCAAGACTGGCATTACCGATCCCTTCCGCATCCAGATCGCCGCCATCCCCGACGCCATCGCTGGGCGTGACGTGTTGGGCCGCGCCTCAACGGGTTCGGGTAAGACGTTGGCCTTTGGTG
>NZ_JANHGP010000126.1:0-230 GCF_024494585.1 Acinetobacter sp. 5862 | reverse complement strand
ACAGTGGGTTCGGTCCTCCAGTTAGTGTTACCCAACCTTCAACCTGCTCATGGATAGATCGCCTGGTTTCGGGTCTACACCCAGCAACTAAACGCCCTATTAAGACTCGATTTCTCTACGGCTCCCCTATACGGTTAACCTTGCTACTGAATGTAAGTCGCTGACCCATTATACAAAAGGTACGCAGTCACCGAACAAGTCGGCTCCCACTGCTTGTATGCATGCGGTTT
>NZ_JANHGP010000012.1:0-79444 GCF_024494585.1 Acinetobacter sp. 5862 | reverse complement strand
CTTATAGATTGTTGGAAAAAGTTATTTCAAAAAAATCTTTTCAATCCAGAGTTTATTTGTATTATCTTTATTCTCTAATGAATTTGGAAAAATATGAAACCTTAAAATCTCATCTAGAAAAAATTGATTCAAATAATATAAATCCTGAATTTTTAATATTAAGGGCGAGATATTACAGTGTTATAGGAGATTATGAAAATGCAAAAAATGATTATATAAAGATTACTGAGTCTTATAAGGAGAGTTTAAATATTTGGTCAGACTATTTACTTTTAAGTTTGAAATGCGAAAATGTAGGTCAAACAAAAAAAATATTAGATGATATTCCTGAAAAAATTCTAACACCAAGAGCTAAGAATATTTTTAGATTTATTTATTTGGTGTATACAGAGATTGATTCTGTTTATGCAGAAAAGTTAATAACAAAATTATTTTTAATGGAGCCTAATTTTGTTGCTCCTTATTTGTGCAATATGCATTTAACTCTAATTGCTAATAAAAAAGAGCTTGTAAGTGGTTTGGCTTATGAAAATATTTATGCGGGTGTAATTTATGAAGATGAAGGTGAACGAAAGCAAAAACTGATTGTTTCCGATAGTTTTTCTGATTATGCACATTTTATTAATGTTGATTGTAATTTAGGTATTTCTTTGGCTGAAATGGAGATTGGTGAGGAACGTATTGTAGAGTTTCAAAAGATAAAATTAATTGAGAAACAATCAGTTTATGTAACTATTTTTCAGATAGCATTACAAATAACTAAAGATAATAGGCATAACTCTTCAGATTTTACTTTTTATCCATTTAAGGTTAGGGATGACTTTGTTGTAGAGGATATGAAAGAAATCTTAAAACGTTTTTCTGTAGATGATCCTGAAAAGGAGTTAATTTCTAATCCTGAGCTGTCGATGTATATAAAAGGTAGCTTAATTAAAGACAATGATGAATTTGAGATTATTTTAAAAATATTGCAGAGTAGGAATGCCAATTTCTGTTTATCCAATCCTGCGGGAAATACAGTAGCTTGTGGTGAGATTATATTAGATGCCTATTCATTCATTTATTTATGTTTCAATGATAACCATAAAGCACTAATCAGAGCAGGAATTAAAGTATTTCTTACCGATGAAACTTTTGATGTTATTTCTTCATGGATAAAAAAGGTTACCGATGAAGAGTTCTTATCTATAGCGTTATCAGAAGAGTCCTTAATAAAAACAGATGCGAATACTATTTCAAATTGTTACGCATCTTTTATCAATCAACTAAATAATTTACTTAGTCATTCAAGGGTAATTCCTCCAAATATTATTGATTTACCTGATTTTGCTAATGAAATAAGAGATATTTTGAGTCCTTCCGTTTTCTCTACTTTAAGACTTTCAATTGCAAATGATATTCCTTGGTTGTGCTTGGATTCAGCACTAAGGACAATATTTGTTAAGCAGGACGATGTTAAGGTTATAAAGTTACATGATTTCTTGAGCTTTATTGGAAATTATACGGACTTTGAGAGTCGTAAAATATCCATGATCCAATGGTCGAACTTTGGGCTTTTTACTATTTATAGTTATCAAGACTTAATACAACTAGCAAAATCAAATGATTCAAACGATTGGATATTATTAACGAACTTATTGAATGAAACCCCTTTGGGCTTTAATAATTACGATCAAGCTTTGGTTGTGTTATCGGCTATTCTGAAACTAACACTTTGCAAATATTTGAATAAAAATAACTTGATAAAAATAACGTTATTAGCAAACCTAATTTTTGCCTGTATCAATAAATGTATGCAAAGCATTTATGGGAAATTTAGAGAAGATCGTCTAGCGACAGTGATTGTTGAAGTGATTGATTCGATAAGATTCTCAGAAGATTTATTCAAAATATTCTGTAATTTTCTTGGTCAGTATGCTGTAGGTAACTTTTTGAATATAGCTTATATTAATGAAAGAATTGAGATTTTAATGAATGATGTATGAAAGTGAGTTGATCCAACTGGTAATCAATTACTTCTACAAATTCGATGGTTGTTTGTATATATCATTAATAGTAGTCCACTAATTCCAATTAAGAGTAGTCCACTAATTTCGATTAAATGTGGTCCACTGAGTTTATAAAAAGCGAGATCCTAAGATTCTCGCTTAAATCTTAATTTTAGGTGCATATTCCTACTTAGATGAATATACACAGTTGCATACCAACTTGGACAATGATTCTCACTTTAATTGAACACTCTAAAAAGATTAATCATATCCATTTATTTTGAAAGTCTGCACCTGCTGAATTTGGTATTATTGACGGTTGATGAATATTAATCGTTAATGGAATCGGAAAATCGTTTCCAATAAGTACAGCTTCCCCTGGTTGTAAACTAGGTAAAAAATCTGAAGCTGCTTTATCAATTTCACCACAAGCACGTTCAATAATTTCTCTATCTCGATCATTAGTAAGCCTATGAACAATTAATGTGCCTAATTGGCTTAATACGCCTTCAGTTATATCCCTTGGTCTCTGAGTTGCTAAGCAAATATTCAAACCAAATTTTCGTCCTTCCTTTGCAATTAACTCAAAAGAATCTAATTTGGCAATCGAATCTTCGTTACCAATGCTTTTCCCGATAAAATTATGAGCTTCATCTAAAAAAACAACTATCGGTTTATCTGAGAATTTCCGATCCCTTGCGAGACCTAAAAGATGTCTTCCAATCACATTTGCAACGATTTCCCTAGCTTTAAATTCAAATCCAACATCACTTAAGTCTATTCTCAAGATTTTTTTATTTGAATCATAGAAATCATCGATTTTTTCTACAAGTGTTGGTAGGCCTTTGGATTGAAAAACAAATTTAAAGGTATTAGAGGTTGTTATTCCATGAATTCTTGATACTAAGGCAAGACAATAACTAAAACTTTGCTGATCTTCTCCCCATATACCATCCGATTTTGGTGGCCAGACACATTCCTCACGAATTTGTTTACTAAGCTTTAAAGGATTAAATGGTGTTGAAGGGTGCTCAAGAAGTTTTGTACCACCTATAGCATTAATGCATTCTCTCCAAGATTGCTCTGTTTTTCTAATTTTCAAGAAAATACCATTTTCAATTTTATCTAAATGTAGTTGCCGATCATTTAGAATATTTACCAGCCTTAGGCTTCTTATCGCGTCTCTAAATTTAGGCCCTTGCACTTTTCCAGATGGTTCAAATAGCGCTATAAAATCAGTTTCCTGAAAACTTTCTACTGGCAAACTCACTTGATGAGAGTTTATTGCTGGACTGATTGGTTCACTCAAATGGACATTTTCAATATCATTTCCAATAAAATCTTTATATTCTCCTGTTGGGTCAAGAATAATAATTTTTGAGTTAAACTTGCGACATTCTTCTAAAATTTTTGCTGTCGTATAACTTTTACCCCCACCTGTTGAACCTAAAATTCCTAAATGACGACCAAATAGTTTTTCTGGTGTTACGGTGATATCACAACCCTGATCTATATCAATAAAGCCTATATTTAACTCTATTTCAGGTATTCCTTTATTCATACGTTTGGGTAATTGAGCTATAAGTTCATGTGGCGCTGAATAGATGAGATCATTGATATTTGGATAGTATTCAACTCCAGCAGTTACATACAAACTGTCCATTTGAATTGTGCCAAGAAGTTGGATTCGCCCAGCTATGTCTAAATTAGACTTATCTAAATCATCCTTTTTTATTTCTACGATACGTCCAAGAATTAAGTTCACTTGACTTTCAATTAATATGAACTCACCAACTTCTCCTTTTCCATAACGTTTGCCATGATAGTAAGTTGCTTGATGTTGTAAATTTATATACTCAAAGTTTACAGAATTGGCAGTAACTGCATTTACCTTTCCAAAAAGTAATTCTGGTTTGATTACACCATTTTCATTAAGCATCTCTATCTCCAAATAATTTTTTCATATTTTCATGAAGATTTTCAGCAGGAGATAAAGCCGTAAGATCAGGAATAAAACTCGAAAATTGCTGAAAATCACAATTTAGAAAGAAAATCTCATCATTCTTTCTATCATCTGCAATTTTTTTAAACATTCCCCAATACTTCGATGTTTCAGATGATGGTCTTTCAATATCACTTTCAATAGTTGGCGAGACAATTATAACTTTCAAGTGTGGATTTGAGAGAATTGCGGATAATATTGGCTCGGATAAATGATCATCATTAAATCCAAATCCAGCAATGATTAAACATGTATTCGGCTCTCTTAAACTTTGAGAAAAGCGAGCAATTAACTCTAAGTGAGGCTGTATATATGACTGCTGATATTTTCCCTTTGCAGGAAAAATCATACAACTATTTTCAGCTGTTACATTTTCTGCTTGTTCGATGATATAAGAGTTAGTGTTACGACGACTCCAATTTATAGAGCCATGGAGTTTATAGAGTTGATAAACACCTTCTAAATAATGGGTGTTGGTCGAAGAAGAAGAAGTGTTTCTACGAACAATATCCATATCAAAAAATCTAGCATCATAAATACGAGGCATTGAAAAAGAAAAGCCATCTATAACTGTGATGCCAAGTAACCCTGCAGCATCTTCAAAACAAGTATCATAATTAGTTGTAAATAGTTTAACTCTTGGATCTTTTGATTTTCTTCTAGCTAACTTTCTAATGAATTCTTTGTGTCCACTTAACTGTATTTCTTTATCTGAAATAAAACGACATTTATTGAGAATAATATCTTTACATTTATTGATAAAAATTTCAGTTTTTTCCTTTGTTTCTCCTACTTGTAAATATGCCTCACAGTGTGAAAGGCAAACCTCTATATTTTGATTATCAGGTTTATCATCATCATATTTACATTCAAGAAAGCACTCTTCGGAGATTATTTTCATATCATCAGTGGTACATGAAACCCACAAATCCCACATTCCAGGTCCCTTAACAACACGACCTAATGAGGTTCCACTACCTGCCAACACCATGATATTGGGCATCTGTAGTGCTGATTTTAATTTACCTCTTATGCTAGGTTCGAAATTTTCATTTTCAGAACCATCAGTATTTTTTTCTTCAATCCAAGCACATTTAGATGAATCATAGTATTTCTTAGTTATCGCAGTCATATATCCCCCTGATATATTTTAATTATTAAGCCACCGCTTCATTAAACGCTTCAACAACGCCAAATATATTGTCAGCATCCGCATCAGCAAACACACCATCAATCCCTTCATAGTGGATTTGATTAAACGGTGGTTCATAAAGTTGTGCCGCATCCAGCACCCCGTTTTGAGTCAAATGCTCAATCATCATTTCAATAAAGCGGATTTGCTTTTCGTTATAGCTTGAGCCTTGTAAATACTTAGAGAATGCTTGTTGCACCGCTTGACGATCTAAACCGACAAGGGAACGAATAAAGAGAGGTAATGGCTTATCTGTCCCAAAGCATTCTTCAAATTTATCTCGGCTTTCAACTTCCTGAGCTTCAAAAACAAAGCGTTCTAACTCACTTAGATCGGTCGGTGTCAGTGCTAAGCCACGCTTGAGCTTGGCAATGGTAATGTGGTTTTCATTGGCTTTGATAAAGCTTTCAACTCGTTTACGGTACTGGGCTAGATTTACGCCACTTGATACCACTGGGATATCAACTGCTTGCATATCTCCAATTTCATCATCTAGCATGGAATACACAACAGTCGATGTGGATTTTTCAATCAGTTTGACCAAACCGCGAATACGTTTACGCATCGCCTCTAACATTGGCAAGGTGATGCCTTTCCAGTATTCAACGGTTTGAATGTCTTGAATGAGGGCAATTTGTTCTGCAACCACAGGAATATTTTCTTTGCTTTCCAGTTTAGAAGCGATTTCAATCACTTTATTGGCATAGCTTTGAATCGCTGTATTGTTCTTTTCCAATACTGCCAACTCAAGGTTGTAACAAAGCATATCAAACAGTTTGGCCTCTAAGGTTTCAGGCTCAAGTTGATTCGGTAGTTTAGAAATGTGTTCTCGTAATGTTCCTATCGCAAGGTCATCCAGGTTGTTCCAAGCATCATCATTTTTGAAATGTTCGACATGCTCAAGTTCAGATTTCACAATGAAATTATCATTGTTCATGGACTTCACTTCAGTCTGTAGGCTCTGACGTAGATCTTGCTGTACAGCTCTTAAAGCTTCGGTGGCATCGTCCTTCGCATTCAGTAAACTCAGGATATTTAAACGTGCTTTGAACAGCCGTTGTCCGAGTGGCTCTGTGGTCGCAACAGGCGCACCATCAGGGTTTTCATTGAAGTATTCAAAGTTAGAGCAATAATCGAAAATAAAGAATTCTTTTTTATCTTTTTCAGGGCTAAATAATTCTTTGCAGAGGCGTGTACCACGTCCAATCATCTGCATAAATTTCACTTTAGAGCGAACCGCTTTAAAGAATACTAAGTTGACCACTTCAGGTACATCAATCCCTGTATCGAGCATATCCACTGAAATCGCAATCTGTGGCTCAGCTAAGTCTTTCTTACTAAAGTCATCAATTAAGCTTTGTGGATACTTAGTGGCATGGGTAATGACACGGGCAAACTTGCCATCATATTGCGGATAGTTTTCATTGAAGCGATCAGCAATAAACTGGGCATGTTTTTGATTGACGGCAAAGATAATGGTTTTACCCAAACGATCACCGCCTTCGGTCTTAATACCATTTTCCATCAAGTGCTTGAGCATTAAATCAATGGTGCCTGTATTAAACAGCTCTTTATTAATCTTGGATGCTGAGACTTCTTCAGGTGCATCTTCATCGCCCCAATTTAGGCTATCCCAATGTTGTTTTTCTTCTTCAGAGAGTTCGTCATATTTCACGCCCTCACGCATAAATTTAAGCGGGACAGAATAGGCTTTCGGTGGCACAAGATAACCATCGGCAATGGCTTGATCTAAATCATAGTAATCGGTTGGCACACCGCTTTCTAAGCCAAACAGTGCGTATGTATCACGATCTACTTCATCTCGTGGCGTTGCGGTTAAACCGACCAGTAAGCTATCGAAGTATTTAAAAATCTCGCCAAATTTTTGGTAAACGCTGCGGTGGGCTTCATCAATAATAATCAGGTCAAACATGCCTGTACCGAATTGGCGTGTACCATCGGCATTTTTTTCGTCAATTAAGCCGATCATGGTTTGATAGGTCGAGAAATACACTCGACCAACTTGGTTTTTATCTTCAAGCAAGTTGACGAATGAGGCATCTTTTAAATTGGCTTTAAAAGCGTTGTGTGCCTGATTGACCAATGAAGTACGATCGGCAAGGAATAATGCTTTTTGCACTACATTGGCTTTCATCAATACATCAACCAAGGCGATTGCCGTACGTGTTTTACCTGTACCTGTTGCCATAATCAGTAAGCCTGCACGTTCCTTACGTTGATAGGCTGCAAGCATGGCTTTGATGGCACGAGTTTGGTAGTAACGCTCGACAATGTCCGCATTGATCGGGAAGCTACTTAAATCAGGGTTGTTCTTACGTCTTTCGATCAGACGCTTGAGTTCTGCCTGCGTATAAAAGCCGTGAACTAAGCGTGGTGGGCCACCTTGCACATCGTTCCAAATTCGGGTTTTGTAACCATTGGTATAGAAAATGACAGGGCGTTGTCCTGTTTGTTGCTCTAAACAGTCTGCATAGAGCTTGGCTTGTTGTTGTCCAATATCAGGGTCAGTTGATGTACGTTTGGCTTCAACCACAGCCAAAGGCAAGCCATTGGCATCATACAGCACATAATCTACTGCACCTTTACCCGATGGACTCGGCATACCTATTACAGCAACTTCCTCTCGAACCGATGTACCTATTTCCCAGCCTGCTTCTTCAAGCATGAGGTCAATTTTAAGTTTTCGGGTTTCGTCTTCTTTATAGTCGGTAGGGTCTTCGATTTTGCTGTTGGCAATTTTGGCTTGTTCAACGTCTGCACGTTTTTGTGCAAGTTCAGCATCTATATTTGCAAGTAATTTTTCACGTTCTTCTAAACTTGCGGACAGTTCAAAAAGTTTTTGTTCGCGTTCGCGTAAAGCTTTATGTTGCTCCGCAAACTGTTTTTCTTTGGCTTCTGTTTCTTTTTGCAGTTGTTCTTGGTTGGCGGTGATTTGCTGTGTGTTATCTGCGTTAGGAATCAGTTCGGTTTTAAAAATATGCGGCTGTGAACGGTCTTTGGATGGTGAGCCATAGTTACGCTCAAACCACACATACATCAAAAATAAATGGCTAATGTGCTTGACGGTTTCTTCGGTGGTGAGTTGTTTGAACTTTTTCCCATGTACGGCACTGTTGCCGACCATGCGGATGTTGTCCATTTTGTCCCAAATATAGGGTGGTATCAGGTCTTTAAATTTGAGGTCGTTGAGTAAGTTATGCAGTGAAGCATCATAAGGCTGAGTCAGTTTTTTGTCGTATTGATACAGCCAAAGCACAAGGTTTTCAAGTGAGGTACGAGCCGCAGCAAGGGCAAATTGAGGGGAAATATACACGAGCTTTTCAGCTTCTTTAGCAGTGGCTGCCAAGCTTTTAAACTCAGGCTCTAAAAACGAGAAGTTGCTCATGTATATATACCCTCATATTTTCAATTAAATCTTATAAAGTGCCTTTAAATGCTTGGTTTTGTAGTGATGAAAATAGGCTTTCAAATAACTTACTAGAATTTTCAAGTGTTGTCTTTAATACTTCAATTTCATTGACTTTTTGTTGAAATTCTTCTTGCATTGAAAGTGGTGGTATTGGTACTTGCATTGCTTTCATTTTAACACCTGTTAAATGTGCAATTGTTGCCACCGTTATATGATCATCAAACCCACCATTTTTTGAATAGAACCAAAATAACCAAACAAAATATTCAGGTAGTATTTGTGTCATATCTAGGCGAACTCGATGCAACGCTTTTTGAAAAAAACAATTTTCTAAGTCATTTTTCCATATTGCAGCACGCCCAGGTTCACCACCTTCACAAACAAGAATGTCTCCGAATTTCAATTCACAGTTTTTCCGATCTTTTTCATTAAACTCCATTTCGAATACATCAGATAGATCGAATCTAAACCATTGAACATTGGCATTTCTTAAATATTTATATTGATCATTTTCAGAAGATTGTTTTTTCTTATCTAGCATTTTCCCGAGTTTAGATTCACTTATTTCACCAACAGGTTTTAAATCCCACCCTTTTGGATTACTGACAGGATCGCCAAACATATCAATAAACGTGGCTTGTAAAAGCTGATCTAACTTTTCAATCGCTTGCTGACGTTTTTGGTGTAGCTCATCCGCTTGATCTAAAATAGAGGCGATTCGGCGTTGTTCTGTAAGTGGTGGGAGTGGGATTTTTACTTCACTTAATTTCGCTTTATTTAGTGTTTTACCCATTGCAGCACGATCTGCATTTTCAAGTAAATCTATATGCTGTAAAGCCCAATATAAATACTTTATATCAACTTGTGAATCTAACTCTGTTAATGATGCAATAGCTTCATTTGTATACATTGGCTTTTGAGTTATACCCACTTTACCAATACTTAGTTTATAACTTAGCACCAATGTATTTTTAGGAATAAGCCTTATATTTGATGCTTTTACACCAAGATCAGTAATATATTCCTTTGTATTATTTAAATATCTCCCTTGATTCATATCTGCAATAGATAGCCAAGCATGAGTACCATCTCTCCAATAATCACTTTCATGACGAGATGGTGTTTTGCCAATCTGAATAGTACAAATATCTTTCAGAGCTTTTAGTTCAAAACTCACTTAAGCATCTCCTTAAGTGCAGCCATTCCTTTTAAAATATCCTGCTCAAGTACCTCTAAATCCGCCAAAATCTTACTCGGTGCTTCATATTCCACTTGTTCATACACCACTTCCTTATAACGGTTAATCGACAAATCATAACCATTGGCAGCAATATCAGCTTTATCCACCAAGAAACTTTGCTCAGTCGCTTTACGGTCTTTTTCACCCTCTAAATTTTTAAAACGAGCAATAATGTCAGGAATGTTGTTATTTTCATGCTTAGATGCATCTAGCTCGTTACGCTTATCATCAAGCGAATAACCATCCGCCTGCATATCATAAAACCAAACTTTGTCCGTACCGCCCGACATGGTTTTGGTGAAAATCATAATCGCAGTTGAAACCCCTGCATACGGCTTAAATACACCTGAAGGCATGGAAATAATGGCTTCAAGCTTTTGCTCTTCCACAATCTTTTGACGCAAATCTTTATGTGCTTTCGATGAACCAAATAACACACCATCAGGCACAATCACCGCAGCACGACCACCAGTTTTTAACAAACGTAGGAACAAGGCTAAAAACAGTAATTCAGTCTTTTTGGTTTTAACTACGGCTTGAATATTCTTGGCACAGCTTTCATTGTCCAAACTGCCTGCAAATGGAGGATTGGCAAGAATCAGACTGTATTTTTCCGCAATATGTGAATGGGTTTCACTCAAAGAATCACGGTTTTCAATACGTGGGTTTTCAACACCGTGCAGCATCATGTTCATTGAACCAATACGAAGCATAGTGCTATCAAAATCATAACCAAAGAAAGTTTCTTCACTAAAGCGTTTAGCTGCTTCAGGATTGGCAAAAATCTCAGTACTGTAATGATCGTTTAAATATTCACTTGCAGCGACTAAAAAGCCCGCTGTACCGCAAGCAGGATCACAAATGGTATCGGTTGGCTTAGGTTGCATCAACTCCACAATCATCTTGATGATATGGCGAGGAGTACGGAACTGACCGTTTTGACCTGCTGAGGCAATCTTACCGAGCATATACTCGTAAATATCACCTTTGGTGTCTTTATCATCCATTGGTACATCGGCAACCAAATCCACCACTTTGGTTAAAAGCGCAGGCGTAGGAATGGTAAAACGTGCATCCCTCATGTGGTGGCTATAGGTGGTTTCGTCTTCTGCACCTAAGTTTTTAATGAAAGGAAAGATTTCATTGGCAACGGTATTATATAAAGTTGCAGCATCGCCTAAAGTAATAAACTTTGACCAACGAAGATGGTCTTGCTCAGGCGTGAAAATTGGATGTTCAACAGCAATTGTTTGCTTTTTAATTTGACTGAGTTTATTTGCCTTTTTTTCTTTTGTGATCTGAATTTCATCCAGTCGGCGAATAAACAGCAAATAAGTCATTTGCTCCATGACTTCTAAAGGATTGGAAATACCACCACTCCAAAATGCATTCCAAATCTGGTCAATTTTGCTCTTAATTTCGCCTGTAATCACGTAGATGACTCTCAAATTTCTTTGAGAGTATTGTGGGAGAAATCAACAAAAAAAGCTATTTGAATTAAAGGAGATGCGACAGGGTTTGTCTCCTATATTCACAGATGCAAGAAATTCATCTCATTTGCCGCTGTACCGTCAACGTCTGATCTATCAGCGGGCTGGCATTGATCTGTCCAGATCCACGTTATCTGACTGGATTGGTCGCTGCGGTGTGGAACTGGAACCTCTGGCCAATGCCTTAAAACAGGTGGTGCTGCAACAGCGGGTGATCCATGCAGATGAAACACCGGTCACCATCATGCGGATGGGTGAGAATGATAAAAAACCGAAGAAAGGTTATGTCTGGGCCTATGCCACTACACAGTACAATCCAGTTCAGGCGGTGATCTATGACTTTCAGGATAGTCGTTCAGGCCAGCATGCTGCAGAGTTCTTGAAAGGCTGGCAGGGTTATCTAGTCTGTGATGATTACAGTGGTTATAAAGCACGCTTTAAATCAGGCCAGGTCATAGAGGTGGGCTGCATGGCCCATGCACGTCGTAAATTCCATGAACTGCATGTGACCGGGAAAAGTCAGGTCGCTGAACAGGCATTGGTGCTGATTCAGAAACTGTATGCGATAGAAGCAGAACTCAGGAAAAAGACCGATGGTACAGCGGAAGACCGCCGCGAATACCGACAACAGCATAGTCAACCAGTGATGCAACAACTATATGAATGGCTCAACCAACATCATCTGACAGTGCCATCGAGTTCTCCAACCGCCAAGGCGATCAATTACACTCTGAAGCGTTGGCCAGCTTTAAGCCGCTATCTGGATGATGGCAATCTACCGATTTGCAATAACTGGGTGGAAAACCAGATGCGCCCCTGGGCGTTGGGACGTAAGAACTGGTTATTTGCAGGTTCGCTGCGCAGTGGTCAGCGAGCGGCGAATATCATGACTTTAATCCAGTCAGCAAAGCTGAATGGGCTGGATCCGTATGCCTATTTAAGTGATGTGCTGAAAAGGCTGCCGACACACAAAGTGACCCAGATTGAAGAGTTACTGCCACACTGCTGGAAACCTAAATCGAATTAAAAATTGGTATGGGATTCAGCGGACGCTTACGATAATTCCAGATATTTTTACGCTGATGAATTTTGTAAAGTTAAAACGAAATAAGAATTCATAAAGCAGAAAAAAACTCTTCATAATCACTATTAACTTTACAAAAATTCATAAACTTATATTAAGTTATTGAATTAATTTAATTATATATATTTGTATATGGATTTCCATTTTGACACCTACTAGAGAGTAGGTTTTGTTAAATTGTTTTAGATCTTCTGATTCAAAAAAGGCATGAACTTGGTTTTATGCCTTTTTTTATTTTTAAAAAAATATTGAATTTTACTTACTCGCTATTTTGTATACAGCAAATGTCAACAGACCCTAATTTAGTACTAAATTATCTATAAAATTTAAGATTGTCCTGTTTGTGGAATAATTTGTTGTTAATCCATATCTATAAGCGTTGATCATCAAGGCGTAAAATGAGTCTCAAGAAAAGAATTTCTACCTGAATAGGCGAAACTAAATGAAGAAAGTTCTTGGTATCTATCAAAATAAAAATATGCACTGGGTTGGTGATGGTTTCCCTGTGTACAATTTGTTTTCTTATGATCGTTTGGGACAAGCGATTAGCCCATTTTTACTTTTAGATTATGCAGCGCCGTACCGTTTTGAACCAACGACTGCTCAACAAGGAGTGGGTAGCCATCCGCACCGCGGTTTTGAGACCGTAACGATTGCCTATCAAGGTGAAGTGACACATAAGGATTCAAGTGGTGGTGGTGGTACAATTAAAGCTGGTGATGTGCAATGGATGACAGCTGGAGGCGGTGTTCTACACCAAGAATTTCATTCCCCTGAATTTGCTCATCAAGGTGGTTTGTTTGAAATGGTACAACTATGGGTAAATTTGCCAGCTCATTCGAAAATGACGCCTGCAAAATATCAAGCCATTGAAGCAACAGATATCCAAAGCATTCACTTGGATGATGTAGGGAGTGAATTGCGTGTGATTGCTGGGCAATATCAAGAGACAATTGGCGCAGCTACAACATTCAGTCCAGTCAATGTTTGGGATGGTAAAATTGTGGCGGGTCAAGCACACACGTTTTATGTGACCGAAGGACATACTACATTGTTGGTGCTACTTTCTGGTGAGGTGATTTTAAATGATGCTCAACACATTGCAGCACCAAGCTTGGTTGTACTGAGCCGTGAAGAAATTGATTTTACGATCAAGGCTGAGCAAGACAGTAAATTCTTGATTTTAACAGGTCAACCTTTGAATGAACCGATTGAAGGTTATGGGCCATTTGTTATGAATAGCAAAGCTGAGATTAAAGATGCGATCAATGATTTCAATCGTGGTAAATTTGGCAGCATGTAAAGCTTAATTTTCCTTATATACAGACACATATAAGAAAGCCCATAACTCCTTTAAAGTTATGGGCTTTCGCTATAAGGCTCTCTATTGATTGTTTTAATATTAGGTCACTTATTATTATCAAGTTTGTTACGTGACTCGATTCTGATTATTGTTTAATCACAATAGCGCTAAATTTCAGCTTTGCAAAGTCCCTAACAGGGTAAAAATGGAAAAATAAAGAATGTTATGTATATTTATTTAATGTATAAAACAATATAGTTAATATTATCATTGATTTAAGCTTAAAATAAGAAGTGTGTTAAAATGTAACAATAAGTGAATGGACACATTAAGACAAAAGTCTAGCTTAAATGCAGAATATGGTATTTTTTAATACCGTATTTAGGTTAACTATCAGTCATAATCAAGAAAAATCATCAACTGATGGGACATAATTTTGGATATTGCAATTATCGGCAGTGGTATGGCAGGACTTGCCTCAGCCAGAATCCTACATGATGCAGGACATAACGTAACGATATTCGAAGCACTTGCTGGGCGCGGCATGGACAGTCACAGTATAGACTTTGATGGGGGCTTAATTGATGCACCATTACGTGTGATGAACCCAAAACTTTGGAAAAATACTTTAAGTTTAGCCAGCTATTTGGGAATAGAAACGTTCCCTGTGCGTACATTTATGGCTTGTAGTTGGTTATTTGAAGATAAAACAGATACTTGGCTAACAACTTCACGTAGCCGAATTGGAAATTTCCCAATTATTAATAACCGTAAAGGGATACAGCAATATGGCTGGCGTCTGGTAAAAGGGATGCTACAACTCAAAACAGCTGTACATCAATTTTTCAAATCAGATAATCAAGACATCACCCTAGCTGAGTTCATGAATCAATACCATATTGAGGAAGTGTTCTGGCATGGTACGGTAATGCCAGTGCTTTATACCATTTGCACATGCCATCCAAAAACGATTGGTGAGTGGCCAGCCAAGCCCCTATTAGAATTTATTCGCCAACTCACAGAAGGTGAAGCTCTATTGCGAATGAAAGGGGGAACACCTGCACTCGTGAATCGACTGATTGATGGAATTGCTATCCATAGTGGCTCACCTGTTGAAAAAGTAGAAGAACAAGGCGATAAGATTTTGGTAGAAAATGGACAAGGTGCAAGCCAATTGTTCGATCGAGTTGTTATTGCAACACCAACACCAGCCATTGAAAATTTTCTCAAGCAACCACAATTTGCAGATGATATTGCATTACTGAAAAAGTTCCGTTTTGAACAAGGTGATTTGGTTATTCACACCGATCCAATCGTGATGCCACAACGCCGTAAAGATTGGGCAGTATTAAGTTATATGATGGATCGGAATTTTAGCCGCCAGCAATTCACTGTGTGGATTAATTCAATCGAACCAAGCCTAGTCGGCAAAAATGCCGTATTCCAAACTTGGTGCCCTGTAATTGATATTGACCCTAAGAAAATTATTTCTAAGGTACAGCTCACGCGTGCTGTTGTTGATTCAGAGACGGTTGCGTTGAATAAACAAATTCAAAAACGTCATTTAGACCTCAATCGTAAAGTGTTTTATTGTGGTTCGTGGTCATGTGATGGATTACCAATTTTAGAATCTGCGGTGACCTCGGCGATGCATATTTCTGAAATTTTAGGTGCGCCATTGCCTTTCGTTGGGCTTAAACCGAAAGTTTCAGTTGCGCCAGAACTGGGTTATTAAATATGGCTTACTCCAAGCAAGGATGGATTGAGAAAGTTTTCGGACATAAATATGCAATAGATGCAAAACGTCTCGGAGATGATTCTCTACTTGCTTGGAGTAATTTAGGTTATTGGCACAACCAATATGATGATTACCCACAGGCTTGCCAAAGCCTAGCGGATCAAATCGCTGCTTCTATTCAACTCAAACAATCTGATCATGTTTTAGATCTGGGCTGTGGACAGGGAGCAAGTCTTTTACATTGGCTTAGGTATTATCAGATTCAACAAATCAGTGCGGTTGAGCTACAGCCAGAATATGCCAAACGAATTCAAAAACAATTAGCCCAAGTTCAAATTCATTGTGGATCATTTTTGAATTTAAACGCACTGCAACTTTTAAATTTATTTGATGTAGTGCTGTGTATAGATGCAGCTTATCACAGTGATTTGAATTCATTTCTCAATTCGACATCTTTGGTTTTGAATTCAAAAGGTCGAATTGCATTTCATTATTTGATGTGGTCAGATGCTTGGCGAGAGTGTTCAAATTTAAAAAAACAACAATACCGTTATTTGCTCAAAAGCGCTGATGTAAATTGGCAAAATTTAATGGATAAACAACAATTAACACAAAAGCTTATACAAAAAGGATTTACCCAGATTGAAATTCAGGATTTTTCCGAACCTGTTTTAAATGGTTTTGCTGTCTATATTGAAAATAAGAGAAAAGAAAGGAAACATTTTGACTTGGTACAATTGAAAATTGATATGACAGCAAAGTTATGTAGAAAACTCTATCAAGATGGTTTAGTGCATTATATTCAGGTCAGCGCAGTTAAAAATTAGGCAATAAAAAAAGGCTTAATCTTTAAAATTAAGCCTTTTTTGAATTTGATGGTGCCGGCACACGGATTCGAACTGTGGACCTACTGATTACAAGTCAGTTGCTCTACCAACTGAGCTATGCCGGCAACGTGGCGAGAATTCTACAGAATCTATTTAAAAAAACAAGCGAAAAAATGAGCAAACAGATAAATTTAATTTGATTGTTGATTTTTTATCAATCCCCCCCAAATTGACCGCAGTAAATTCCAATCAATCAATGGTTTTAAATAGCTTTCAACCTAGGATTTGAAGCTAATTCCATTGAAATTTGGGGGTAAAAAAATAGGGGTAAATATTTTACCCCCAGTTATACCCCAACTATCTCAGGATTCAATAGTATTTCTTGGAAAGCATAAGGCAATAAAAAAAGCCTAAACCCTTTAGGTTTAAGCTTTTAGGATTCTATGAGATATCATAGAAAGTAAACTTGGCGAGAGAGGGAATAAACTTATTAGATTAAATTTATGATAATTAATGAAAAATAAAAATCATATTTTGTATTTTACCCCCAGTTATACCCCCAACTGCATGAGGGTAGGGATGCTGAATCGCAAAGGGAAAAATTTACATCGAGGCTCACCTGTGCTGTTCTTAATTATACATGAATTTCTATTTTCCCCTAGGCATCTTAAAGATGAGTTGATAGACACTAGCATAAGATCACTTTGAACTGCCTAACAGTTTAATATTTTGTAATTTAATCCCTACTTCATCATGAGCTGCCAATTTGGCGAAGTTTTCTTCCATACCAAGCACCGCCATTACTTTAATGTATGTACCAATAGCCACACTAGGGTCGCCAGCAAAAACTTTACTCACTGTTTTATTATCAAAACCTGTACGATCACAGATCAATTGTTTAGTCAGTCCACGGCGTTTTGCCGCAAGTAACAGATCTTCTCCAAAAGCTGTCAAGGCCTTACGCTGTTTAGGGAATAGCACCCTGTATAAATCTCTTCTTCCCATAGGCATCTCTGAAAACTGGGACTGTATTCCTAGATTCTGTAGTCAAATAGGAATACATTCCGTATGGCGGTAAAAATCAACTGTTGAGATATTGAAAATTATTGATGCTTTTTTAAGCATAACACTCCAGCTACGAGAGATAAAAACACAATTTTAAGACTAATCTGTTTTCATCTATTCAAATTTTCTCTTTTTATCATGGCGATAAGATTTGGTTGAAACATTTGAGGTCATGATATTGGAAACTGAGCTTTCCATAGATGCACGTAAACCATTAAATAGCTGAACTTCATTGGATGATTTAAGGTGGTCAATAATATTTTCACTGAGAGATTCTATAATTTCTTTAGGATTTCTAATCTTAATTTGGTCGTTTTGAGCCAACTTGATTAGATCTGATGTATTTGGAAATTCCTTGCCACCATTAAGTTTAAGTGCCATTTTATTATCAATCGTTTTATAGATCAGTGTATGTGTAATATCAAATGGCGGTGAAACAAAAATATTCTTCATATCAGATGAATATTGAAGTGCGAAATTCTTAAGGTGTGCATCACCATTGCCAATTAGACAGTTGAAAACAATGTACTTATACATCCTCTCAACTTCAATTGAGCTACCTGTATATAGATAGGTAGCTTTTAATAAAGCTTCATAGCTTCCTGTATATTTTGCATCAGGATCATTAGATTTTTTCATTAAAGTCGTAAAGTCTTCATATCCAAGTCTTATACCATCATCAGTTTTATCAAAACGCTCTATAACATAAGTTTCTAAATTTTCGGATAAATAAGTCTTTGGTGGTTCAAGCCCACATTTTCTTGCTGCCTCCATACAAACAAATTCATTAACTGTCAGTAATGGAAATTCTGAATCGAATGATTTTACGATTAAATCTCTTTGTTGAACGGTTCTATCCGTCTGGGTTGTGATTGCATTTGGCACGCTCACTTTAGGTTGCATACCAGCTAGTGAATTTCTTAGGTAATATTTTTCTAATAGTTGAGGGAAAAGAGGTTCTTTGCTGTCGTAGGATAAAATTTCACCTAGACTTAAAGATTCAGCTTCGGGTAAATTCAGCTCACTTTTATAAGAAAGCATTCCGATTCCCTGATCACCTTGTAATGCCAATAAATACATATCATTGACTTTGGCATATCTTGCAAGTTTTTCAGCAATGAATCGGCGATTGAAGCCTTCAGGTAAATTTTGGGAAAATATTGGGTGTAATGAGCCTGATGAATAACCATCCATACCTTTCTTGGTCATGGTGAGAGATACATGCTGTTTTTCTTGTATAGGTTGATAGTGATGTACTGAGCCATATGTCAGTACACCTAGATCGATTTGATTTGTACAAACGTGAATTGTATTGATTTTATTGGGTAGATATACGCTGGTATTCATTCATCCTCCTCAGAGAACATGCTTTCAATCTCATCCCAGTCGGGTAGGGTATGTTTCTTTTCGTTTACTTCAAATTGTAAGCCAACAGCATCTAATACACGTTCAAATATATCAAAAGACCCTGTAAAACGACCATTTTCAATTTCGGAAATCGTAGTTTTATTAATCCGTATTAATTCAGATAGTTTCTGTTGTGTATAGCCTAGAATTTTTCTTGCTGCTCGTATTTTTTTACCAATCTCAGCTCTACTTGCCATAGTCTGCTCTCGGGTTAATAAGTTAGCTATATGGCTAATATTGTATTATAAGAAGGTAAAGTTAGCTATATGGCTAATTTAATTGATCTACTATAAATAAGAAATATTTCTATTGTAGGTATGAATATGCACTGTAGTAAAAACTCAGATAGTTTATTTGAGCTACGTCTACGAATTGCTATAAGGGCTGAATTGGTTTTCATTACTGGTTACGAGGTACAACAGCTTTGGATGTAGAAATAACTTTTCCTTGCCAACAGCGATTTCTTCTAGTACTCCTAACTCAACTAATTTCTTTAGATAGGTGGATGCAGCCTGTCTTTTAGCTATGCCTTTTTCGACTAGGTTAGAAATACGGCAATAGGGTTGTTCAAAAATCACATCGACCAATTCTCTTGAGTAAATTTTTTCAGCATGATTTTTAATGTATTCGATGCTATGTTCATGCAAGTGTTGGATTGCTTTGATTTTGGCAATTGTCCATTCACTACTATTTTTCACTGCTTGTAGTATGAATAAAATCCATTCTTGCCAATTTTCTTGTGTAGTCACACTTAATAGCAACTCGTAGTATTTAGCTTTGTTTTGAATGATAAAACGACTCAGATAAAGAATCGGCAAAGTGAGTAATTGCTGATCCATCAAATACAAAATATTAAGAATCCGCCCTGTACGTCCATTACCGTCAACAAAAGGGTGAATCGCTTCAAATTGGTAATGAGCCACCGCCATCTTGATTAAAGGATCGATGTCTTCGTTGTAATGTAGGAACTGGTCTAAGTTGGATAATAAGTTACGGATCGTTTCCTGCCCATCAGGTGGTGTGTAGATGACCGCTCCTGTGTAGCTATTTTTTAAAGCTGTGCCTGTAGTTGCACGGATATCTAAATCCACACCTTTAATCGTCTGGCATATCTCGATAGCTGTACGTGTATTTAAAGGGCGTTCCTGAATGGACTGTACGCCTTGATATAGTGCTGTTCTGTATCTTAGAGCTTCTTTCGTGGCATGATCTGCCTGATCATCATGACCTTGTGCATGTTGGAATAGCTTATCTGTCGTAGTGACAATATTCTCAATTTCAGAACTATCCTTTGCCTCTAACAATGGGATGATATTAATCAGGATCGTTTGGTTTGGAATGAGTTCACCTGCCTGCTTTAATTCAGCCAAGGCTGCTCTAGCTTCAATACATAACTTGAGTACTGTCTTGGTCTCTACATCCTGTTCTGGTGGTAAAGGGGGCAGATCGTTATACGGTTCAGTTGCTTGCCATTGGGTCATCGTATTTATTCCAGTATTTATTGTTATGTCGATAGCATAAACATGATTAGGATGTCATGTCGATAAAAATAAAAAACATCGACATAAGAGTTAGGATGTGTCGATGTTTTAACATGATTAGGGTACTAGGTAAAAATGAATTGCTGTGAATAATTCGCTCTATTGGGTAAACCCTATCAGGTGGTTTTGGGAATTTAATTCGCCTAAAAAACGTTCAATTAGCAGGGAGTAGATCAGTGTCTCTGCTGTTGTGAAATCATGAAATGACATACCATAAAAGCACTAAAATGGCTAAATAACAATCTGGAGAAATGAGGTATTGTGAGAGGGATTAACTTTCAATACATTTTTAAATTTTATAGTTATATAAGAAAAATAATTTATTTTTAAAATTATAATAAGAAATTATTGTAAATGATTCTTCTAAACCCCATAAAACCTTTAGCTTTTTAACGCTCAAATGCCTATTGTGTAGAAAAGATAACTTTGAACACTTATAGATAGTTTTAAGTTGTGAGCTAATTCCTATAAATAATTTTAAGTAAAAATAAAGTAATTTTTCTTGATTCATAAAGTTTTCCTATCTTCCATATGCCATGTCCAATTTCATCATATGCCATCTTTACACTGACATCAGAATTTTAGTTGACTCCATAGGTAGGTCTTTTACATGTAGTGGAAATATTGAGATTTGGTTTTGGTTTGATCAATTTAAGTTGAAAATGATCTTGGATTTATAAATTCTAAAATATAAATTAATAATTTATATATTTTGGATTAATTTGCAATTATTATTGGATTAATAGTTTTTAATTTTAAATTGTATTGCTTTAATAATTGGGGTTTATGTATGAATTTAGATGAAAATAAAA
Organism: Acinetobacter sp. 5862; assembly: GCF_024494585.1. NCBI lineage: Bacteria > Pseudomonadati > Pseudomonadota > Gammaproteobacteria > Moraxellales > Moraxellaceae > Acinetobacter > Acinetobacter sp. 5862. Next base: position 58,325 of record NZ_JANHGP010000012.1, on the reverse strand, counting down.
TATTAGATGATTTATATTTTTTTTCACTATTAAAATTTAAATATATAGCATCTCTTTGTTATTGCTTAGAGTATCAGTGGGACCATTCTTCGTGCTCAACTGAGCTTATCGTTTTTTTAGAAGCTATTCGTAGAATTGAAAAAAATTATGATCTCAAGGCAGAATATGAAAATATTGGCGATGAATGGCTCAAGGAATTTAAGCTACTTTCTTTAGTTGAAAAAAAGGTGATAAATCACCTTATGTTAAATTCACAAGAGAGGGGAGTTTGTATTCAATACAATGGGTATCAAATTATTCGACAGCTGTTTATAAAATATAGAGTTTTTCAGGAAAGCCATGGTTTTATACTCTGGCATTTGATAAGTAAAAAAGATTCATTTTATAACGAAATGATTGAGGGCTTTAATAGATTAAAGCAGAGTGGTGATAGCGAGGTTATTCACCGTATCCAAAAAGCTTATCGTGATATGGAAAAACTATTCTATCGCTATGGTCAGTTGGAAGTGATTAGCATAAATTTCCACTTTCCAAATCATAGTGTTGATGAAGTTGGTTATGACCGATTTATTAGAAACATTAAACCCATTCTAGAGAAAGTTCAGTTAAGTCTACATGGTGACCAGCGATTGGTGAAAGGGTATTTTAAGCTTGAAGATGATGGGCAATATGGTTTGCGTTATAGCTGTATTTTAATTTATCCCAAGGAAGCCAAAGTCACTAAGCAAGTTATAGAAAATCAATTAAAACCGCTAATAGAAATGACTAATGTAAGAATGGATGATTGGGGGCGGACTGTCGATCAAATCGCAGGTAAGCGTGTATCAGGTGCAATTGAGCATCTTGAGGACTTACACAATTTTTGCCACTGGCATTTAGGGTTTTATTACCTGTATGATTTTTATTTTAGTTTAAACCCAGTTGTTCAGAATCGATATGCTCTAAAAATTAATCATATTGAAAGCCATGACTGGAATATTGATTTACTGGTTACTCAAGAGGATTCTGATAGGGAGCGAGTGATTCAATACCACACGCTACAGAACTATAGTGCTGACAGCAATGTGGTCTGGAAAGTGGATCATTTGCCAGAAGCATATATTCAAAAGCACCAATATCTTGAAGTCTTTGTCAATGAGATTGATCTTTCAGGCCGAGATCTGGATAGTAAGCGAGTTCTACAGTATTTAGAAATTTTTAACGATACACTTTTACATTCAGACGAACCTTTTTTCAAATTTGACATTGCAGTGACCACAAAAAAGAAGAATCAAATTCGTGTGACCCGTTTAGGAAATCAATTCCTATTCTTATATAAATACTTTAAGCAGAAAAATATTTCGATTGAAAACATACAGATGTATAACGCACAACGGGGTGGTGTGCTATCCCAACTACTTTCTAGCAATTTATGGCATAAGGTACTTAGTGTTCAGGAGCCAGAGGCTCAGTATGAAACGCATAGCATTTTTCTTAACCAAAAGAAATTGAGCTATTTCAATGATGTCTTGAGAAATAGTGGCTTGATTGCTGCAAAGGAAAGGTTTGGTGGTCGTGAAATCAGCTACGCTGAAACTGACTCTGAGGCAAAGAAAAAATCAACTGAAAAGAGAAACATTTTATATTTTATAAAGCAAACTGAAGCGACCACAAGTTATGTGAAAAGCCTATTTAAGCATGATAGTTTTGTCACTCGTGTTCAGTTTTATTGCACATCATTAAAAGATTTAGACTTCTTCTCAAAGAATCTAACGGAGTTCTTACGAGTCTATAAGCGGAAGCCCTTATTGAAAGGGTTAAAAGGTTATTTCTTAGTTTGGCTGTTGGGCAATGATGGATTACCATTTGTAGATATGATTTTTATCTTAGAATACAGTAAGAATTATGAAAATAAAGAATTTATCATTCAGTTGGATAAAGAATGGAAAGCATTTAATCAGGGTAAGGTAAAATTAGAAACTGTTATTGCCCCACAGGTTAGAGAGGATACTGATTTATCATTTATCATACCCTCATTAAGGCAGCGCTTTGTTGCAGTAGAGGCTTCTGATCGAAAACTAAAGCAAGATATTTATCATACTATTGTTCCTTTTTTTACTTTTCGACACTTTTTCCTTGGCCCTCGTATTCAAAAGAAAAAGTTATTTTCCAAAGGTTCAATGACTACTTCAAAGTAGCTGATTGATACGTAACTTTAGCTTACAGGGTAATTTATTGTTTTGCCGTTGCAGTGGTGGATTCGGTGATGGGGCTGCCGCCACTTCATCGAAGGTCTATGTGCTCAGGTGAGCAGGTTATTAATATTATGAATATATAACCAATCTTATATTCATTTATGTTTCTATATACATATCTTAGTATCTATATCCAAGATTATTGATATTAATCAATAGAGTAAGATCATATCACTGCTATGATACTTATTCATATCCATCTCACAATAAGTAAATTATCACATGAGTCTGTTTAGTATGATTCAATCATCCTAGAGAACTTTCATGTTAGATTTCAATACAATACTACTTAATCCATCTTATGTCTTAACAGCAATTGATCACGTAATGCATCAGGTCTATAACGACCAGATCAGCAATGAACAATTAAAGTATGCCTTGGTTGATCTAGTACCCGCATTTAAAGTGTTCTATCGGAATGACTTACACTATGTACCAAGTATTCAAGGCTTTAAGAATATCATTGCTGCAATAGATGAAATGCTTTCGTTCCAACCTTATGATCAGATGATTCATTTCAATGATGAGGATATGTCATACCTCAGCATCATATTTCGTGAGAGTCTGCATGGTATGCAGGCATACATTAGTCAGCATCAGAGTCAAGAGGAAAGAAATCGGAAACGTTTACAGCAGTACTTAACGGATTTAACTGAGCATTATTCCAAGTTGTTGTTTGTTCGTGTTGATTTAGGCTATTTAAAAGAAGAACAGTATCAAGTGGATGTCGGTGTCTTTCAACAGCACATGAATGCCTTTAGAAGTCGTTTAGCCAATCAGGACGGTTGTTTTAGTAACCTACAGGGTTATGCGTGGGCACTGGAAGAGGGTGCTACCAAAGGTCTACATGCACATGTGTTACTGATCTATGATGGGCATAAACACCAGCAGGGTTATGGTTTAGCCAAGTTGGTCGGTGAGGCTTGGTTGGAAATCACAGGGCGTAGTGGTATGTACTTTAATTGCCATGATACTGATTACATCAGGAAGTTTGAGCGAGAGGGTACGCTGGGTATTGGTATGATTCACCGTAACGATCCTCAGCAGGTGATCAATGCCATTAATGCAGCCATGTACTTGGTCAATCCTGAAAAGGGGTTCCAGTACTTACGATCTAAACGACTGAGAATGCGAACTTTTGGTATTGCACAGTTTGACAAGGCAAATCGACGTATTGCTGTAGCCATTGATTCAATCAATCTGCTAGACAATAGTAATCATGTAGAAAATAATCTTTTAAATGAGAAATAGTTATGCACTTGTCTAACTTGTTATCATAGTTTAATCCATAAAAAAGTAGCCAATATGACCACAGATATTCCTGTTGTATATGATGAAGAGACCGCCTCTCAAGTGCCTACTGTCTGGAGAGAGACGCTTATTAGAATAGTAGACGCCTTTAAAAATAATGATTTAGCAGCTATTAGTCGTATTGAGGGTGTTCAAAATATTGAGTTAGAGCATCTTCATGAAATCGCAGAAAATATTACTGATTATGGTGAAACATTAGTGAGTTTGCCTGACGAAACTTGGGAAACTTCACAAGCATTGTGGATGGGATTTCGTTGGGATGTCATTCTTGATTTGTTTACCGAACGAGAAGGGCTTAGCGATTTAATTCTGTCTATTAGGGTATTTGAGACGGATGGTGTATTTGAGTACTCGATTCAAGACATCTATGTGCCTTAAAAATCATCACGATGATCGAAATGTAATGAAGAGAAGTACTGACTTGTCGTACTTCTCATACTGATTATTGTCCATTGAAGTTATAAGTATATTCACCACTAGATGTGGTTAGTGTGACTTCACGAACCTGACGGGCATCACAGCGAATAATGATTTCAGCTACCGTTCCATATTGCATGTTTTTGTAGTTTTCGCCGCTACCGACAGGACAATTACCACGATTGACTTTCACTGAAGTGATGGACGTGCTCGCATCATTGAGTGAGGTTACTTCAAGTCGATTAATAATAGTTGCCGCATAATGTGCAGTGGCATCAGGCAATGGTTTTGCAGACAGTCGAATTTCAAATTGCTCCTTGGCTGTTTCAGTTTGTTGTGCCGCTTGTTCAACCGCAGCCTGTTCCGTGTCCTGTAGTTCGCTAATAAAACCACGAATCTCTTCTAAGTCACCACCACCTGTTTTAAGCATCTGGTAATAGGCACGAGCCAGTTTTTCCTGTACAGGGGGAATATCAGGATTGTCTTTATATTCTGCCAGTTCATCCATCAGTTTCTGACGATCAGGATCAATCGTCGCAGGTGCACTGGCTGCCTGCGTTTCTGTGCTATCTTTAGTTTGTTGTGATGCGGTGTTCTTGTTACAGCCGAATAATATGAATGAGCTGCAAGCCAAGATCAGTAATTGGGTTTTCATGGTGTATTCCTGTTTGGGCTACTCTTCAATAATTGGGCTGTAGGTCAATTTGCCGTGTGTGGTGTAAAGGTCAACTTGTTGAATCTGTTGCGAGGTACAGTTATTCAGTATCAGGTCGAATACAGCACCGTAGTACATGACTTTCGGAAACTTGACCGTAACTGGTTCAACGCCTTTAACAGTGCAATCACCATTGTTGATTTCAACTTTATCAATCACTTCTTCAACTTCAGATACCACACGTAAACGAGTAGTTTTATTAACAGTGTTGGCGATGACTTGGAATATTGGCGAAGAATCGACAGGTCTAAACTTCACTTCAATGGCTTCACCCTCCAGCAATCTTCTTTTCAGTTGTGGTGGTGGAATGGCAATATTGTCTGATCCTGTATAAATACTGTCAGGATCATATTGGTCATGGGCAATTGCCGCAGCCTCAGCCTTTTGTTCCTTGGCTGCATCCAAAGGCCAGTCGGCTTGGTTTACTGTACCGTCCTGTGGTTTTAGATCGGCTAAATCTGCATGGGCAACATCGGCTGCTACTGTAGATTCTTCGGTAGGTTGTTTATTACAGGCAGTGAGGCTAGATAAAATAACAGCCGTGAGTATCAGTCTCTTCATGACTGGATGTCCTTTTAAATCAATGATGGTGGTGTAGGGCAGTCGATAGGCTTATTACTGTCCAGACTGGATACGTTGTACGTACTTCAGAACAGTTAAACCTTTGATATACAGCCACCTGTCATTAAAATTCTCTGCATTGTAGTCAAAGATCTGATAGGCAAAATCGTCAATGTCTTTTAGCTTTTGATCATTTAAATCTTTGCCTTCTTTGATCAGTGCATTTAAATCACCACTGTAAATGTAGTAGCGCAAAGGATCGTCTTTAGGAATCACTTGCCATTGTTTGCTGATTGCCACAAAAGCATTACAGTTTGGGTTGTTGTCACAACGTCTAATTGCAGGTGCGGATGCGGGATCATTGATCAGTGCCATCACTTGATTCATGTCGGCATGACTTAAACTAGCAAATGACATGCAGGCAGCAACAGCACTGCATTGTAGAAATGCTTTGATTCGATTGTTCATGAAATTGTGATCCTGAATTATTGTTTTTTATTACTTTTTTAGAAGGCACAGAACAAACTGATTTGCAGAATTTAGGCACAGCAACGCAGCAATGACTGAACATCATTGAAAGGGCAATGCAAACCTGATTCACATCAAAAAAGTTGTGCTGATATCGATTTAGTCTGTCAGATGAGTAACGTTATAAGGCAACGTGCCATGACAGATAGGCAAGGGTGGGGCGTGATTGGAAATAAAGAAAACAGTCATGATTGACTCCTTTTGATTTAAAAGAGTCTTGCCAACTTACTGCTAAATAATGGTGGCAAGACTAGAAAGGTTAGCAGACTGGCACAAAAGGAAACCAGCGCACGCAAGCGTGCCCCTCCTAGCCTCACCATAAAGGCGTGACTTAAGAGAACGCACAAAAACCGATATTGCGTTTGTTGTGCGCCTTTTGTACACGGTCTGCTAAAACCGACTGACCATGAGGGTCAGCAAGCCCATCATAATCATAACGATTTCATAGGTCAATTCGATTTGTCCTGCTGTTTTGTACAACTCAGTAAAAAATGAACAGGTATACGATTCCAAATTATTTCAAATACATATTACTGAAATGAAGCAACGCCAAGCACTGAACTTAGGGGCATTGCTACAGCGTTTTAAACACTCATTTCTTAACTATTGGAGAAACTCCATGTCGTATTTGGATACAGAAGAAGAATCGTATAGCCCTCGCTTTCGAGAACCCCAACCCCTGCAACTCAGCCTTGCCAGCGCACCGACGACCTTGGCAATGCTGGGCATGAACCTCGCCAAGTCGATGGGATTCTCACCGATGCTTGGTGGCGTGGCAGGTGCAGCACTGGGTGGCGTGATTCTGGTATTGGCCGATCAAACCCGATCTAGCATCAGCACACATAAATACTGAACAAGACACAATTTACAGCAAAATTAAAGGACACATCTTATGGCACATTTAGTTGAAACAATGGCATTTACTGGACAAACCCCGTGGCATGGGCTCGGCAACCAGCTGACACCTAATCAACCACTGGAAGTCTGGGCAGAGCAGGCAGGCATGGATTGGCGGATTGAATCCTCCGATGTCAGCTACATGGCACAAAACCATCGGGGGCAAAACATCATTATGCCCTTTGAAGAACAACGGGTTTTATATCGTTCTGATACCCATGCACCCTTGTCGGTGGTCAGTCAACGATTTCAGGAAGTCCAGCCTAGAGAAATATTGCATTTCTACCGTGACCTGACTGAACAATCAGGCTTTGAACTGGAAACAGCAGGGGTACTTAAAGGCGGTAAGAAATTCTGGGCACTGGCACGGACAGGGCAAAGCGCAGCCTTAAAAGGAAAAGATGTCAGCAATGGCTATATTCTTTTAGCTACTGCTTGCGATGGGACATTAGCCACCACGGCACAATTTACCAGTATTCGGGTGGTGTGTAACAACACTTTGGCAATCGCTTTACGTGGACAGCAAGGCAATAGTGGTGTGGTCAAAGTGCCACATAGCACCCGATTCGATGCGGAACGGGTCAAACGGCAACTGGGGATTTCAGTTCGTGCATGGGATGAACACATGTATGAAATGAAGCAACTGAGTCAGCGCAAGGTGACGCAGCAGGAAGCGGCAGCTTACTTTGATGCGGTATTTAACAATACCAGTCTCAGTATGGCGGAACAGGATGAAAGCATCATCCAGTACTACCGTAATGCAGCGATGCCAAATCAAACAAGCCCATCCAAAGCAGATAATAAAACTGAACCGAATGGACGAGCAATGTCAAAAGTCATGACCATGTTTAACGGACATGGACGTGGGGCGGAACTGAGTTCAGCCAAGGATACAGCCTATGGATTACTGTGCGCTATTACAGAATTCACTGATCACGAACGTCGAGCCATGAGTACCGATCACCGACTTGATTCAGCTTGGTTTGGCGCAGGTGCAGCGATCAAGCAGCGTGGTCTAGAACAGGCATTAAGAATGGTGGCTTAATAAACCCTGTCATTGTTCAGTTTTATTTAAGGAAACTGTCTTATTTTAACCATCAGGTAAAACCTGAACCGCAGAACCCTTTCGCCACGTCTCCCCCGACGTGGCTTTTTTATGCCCGAAATTCAGCTTTTACACTTTTATCGATACAGGAATATTTCTAATGAATAGTCATACTCAAATTCAAAACACCTTAAACAATCCACCGTTACAGCCGTATTCACCCAACCTGAATCCAACTACTCAAAACTCATCGACTCAACAGGTTGAAGTCGGAACTCGAACCAAACGAGACCGACCGAATACGCAGCCACGAAAAACCAAAACACCTGTAGCAAAACGACTTGCCAACACCAAACAGATGAATTACCAACAATGGCTGGAAGTCAGAAAACAGGGCATTGGCAGTAGTGATGCCGCCACCGCCTGTGGACTGAATCCGTATATGTCGATGCTGGAACTGTGGATGATCAAGACAGGGCGGATGCAACAAAATATCGAGGATGAAAGCGTAGGCTATGCACCGTTGTACTGGGGTAAGCAGCTAGAGCCATTGGTAGCTGAATACTACAGCATGCACACCAATCATAAAGTCCGTCGAGTCAATGCAGTGCTGCAACACCCCGATGAAGACAAACACTTTATGTTGGCAAATCTGGATTATGCCGTAGTCGGTAATGATGAAGTGCAGATTCTGGAATGTAAAACGGTGGGGGAATATGGCTCAAAACTATGGCGAGATGGCGTGCCTTTATATGTGCTGTGTCAGGTGCAGCATCAATTGGCAGTAACAGGAAAGCAGGCAGCACATATATGCGCCTTGATCTGTGGGCATGAAGCCCGAATCTTTAAGGTCACACGGAATGAAACGGTGATCAAATATCTCATCAATGCCGAACGCTATTTCTGGGAATGTGTGGAAAAGGATATACCACCTGATGTGGATGCTTCTGAATCGGCAGCCAAAGCTTTACTACTGTTATATCCAGCGCATGTCCCACTCAGTACGACAGATTTATCTGAAGATGTGGCAGCCAATCATGACTTTGAGCAATTGTTAAAACAACGTCATTTGATTGAACAGCATCAAGCCAGCTTTGATCAACTTAAACATCAAATTCAAGCCAAAATGCAGGACAGTGAACGAGCGACTTTTAAAACAGGTTCAGTGACGTGGAAGAAATCCAAGGATTCAGTCGGTCTGGACAGTAAAGCCTTGTTGCAACAGCATCCTGAGTTCCTGCAACAGTTCCCACAGAACAAGCAGGGCACACGGCGTTTTCAGATTTATGCGGATGATGATCAGTCTAAATAAATTAGCCTAAGCTGAATCCATAAACATTCCCACAAAAATCCATCCAACCCATCAAATCCCCAATTCATCAAAAAAGCGCAAAACAGCCCCCGCTCCCCATAAGCACGTTGAGGAAACGTACCTATAGAGAGCAAATGGACTGCCTTGCGAGATTTATATGCATTTCAAAAAATGACTGCTTGTTACTCATATCAAAGGGGCATCAGTCAAAAATTACCGAAGAGGAATCCAACATGATTAAAGGTTTAGCAATCACACCACCCGTTTTAGGTCGTATCAGCATCGGTAAGATCGTGGAAAAGAATGGAAAACGTCTGCCTGAAAAGGACGATCAATTTACGATTACCAGTCAAATCCAGAACAAGGATGGTTGGGTCAAACATCCACTGGATGAACAACTCCGTGCCAAAGCACCGAACCAAAACCAAAAGCTCAGAACCATACCAGTCCGCATGATTTTTAATGATCCTGAGTTGAACCTACGGGCAGAGTACAGCCTATTTGACCGACAAACAGGGCGTTTAATCTGCTCAGGCAATGGAGAAACTTGTCAGCGACTCGGACAGAACGGCATTGAACAACATCCATGCCCATCACCTGATCTTTGTCCATTGGCACAGGGTGGACTGTGCAAGCCATATGGCAGACTATATGTAAACTTGGATGAATCAGATGAGTTCGGTACATTTATCTTTAGGACTACTGGTTTTAATAGTATTCGTACTTTGGCAGCCCGATTAAGTTACTACCATGCGGCATCGGGTGACTTGCTTTCATGCCTGCCATTGCAACTCACTCTGAGAGGCAAAAGCACCACACAAAGTTACCGAACCCCGATCTACTACGTGGATTTAACCTTAAGGGATGGCATAAACCTGAAAGATGCAATTAGCTCAGCCAAACAGATAGATGAGCAAAGCAAAGTAGCAGGGTTTTATCAGGAGGCTTTGGATCATGTGGCACGGCAGGGCTATGGCAATGCCAGCTTTGAGGTGGGTGGTGAAGAGGGTTTGGATATTGTTGAGGAGTTTTACTCAGATGAATCCAAACAAGAATCATCTCAGCCACCGCATGACCTAACTCATGTTCAGGATATTCAGAAAGGGTTGCAGCAGTCGGTGCAGGCTTTGAATTGATTGCGTGGGAAGCCAAAAGTTTTTTCTTACGGAGCGCTCTATCATTTGAGCGAATTGCCGCTCGCATCAATGATCAGGAGAAAAACATCATGAATGCGTTCACAGGTCAAACTTTTCAAATGAATCAAATCATTAATATCAAGCATGTCGTTGAATTTACTGCTCTGAGCAAGTCAAAAATCTATGAGATGATCAACAAGAAATCAAAGTATTATGATCCGACATTTCCTCAACCTATACGCTTAACAGAGATGCGTATCGGCTGGTCTGCTTGGGAGATCCATCAGTGGATTGAATCTAAGATGGAAGAACGAGAGTAATGGGAGCTTTTGCTCCCTTATTTTTTTGGTAGAATCGAAAAAAATTACTCATGTTATAAATGAAACAAACTTTAGATTATTACGATATCAATGCATTAGGGTTCTTCGAGTCTACATTCAAAGTAGATATGGAGAGCCTATATCAACCATTTTTACGCTATCTACCAGACCATGCCGTTATACTTGATTTAGGTTGTGGTTCAGGTAGGGATACCTTGGCTTTTAAGAATAAAGGTTATCAGGTTACAGCAACGGATTATTCAAAAGAACTAGTCGATAAGGCAAGTCGATTGTCTGGAGTTGATGTACGTTTTGAAAGCTTCTATGAGTTGTCTGAGCTAAATCAGTATGATGGTGTTTGGGCATGTGCTTCATTATTACATTGTGAAAGAAATCGTTTACCTGAGGTACTGGAAAAAATACTAAAAGCATTAAAAGTGAATGGTATCTGCTATATGTCATTTAAATATGGTGTGGGAGATCGTTATAAGGATGGAAGACAATTTACAGATATGGATGAATCACAGGCACAGATCCTGTTAAAAAAATTTGATAATATTTTACTGTTACAACAATGGATTACCATTGATAAGCGTCCCGATCATCATGAAGATTGGCTGAATATCATATTTCAAAAACAAAATTGAAAAAATAATGTCAGTATCTATACCTACACCACAGCAGCAACTCAGGTTTCTGAAACAGATCCAGCAAATTTTGCATTCAGGAAGTTTTTCTTCGACTTATAAATTTGCTTTGTTGATGAGTCTTTCTCGCTTAGCGATTGAGCAAGGAGATGATACTGGGGAAAGCTTAACTTTAGACTATCTGGATATTGCAGAAAAATTTATAGATTTATACTGGAAGCAGACTCTTCCATTTCATTTTAATGAAAATGAACCGTTCCTATTACAACAGAATAATGGCAAGCAAGCAGGAATTATTAGCTTAATTCACAACGCCCAACAAAGTTATAAATCCCTTGCCTTAGCTAGACGAGATCATGTCTACTGGTTGCAATTGAAAAAGAAAGTGGCAGATATCGTAAAGAAGATGCCTGTAACCTACCTACAAAATTTTAAAGGTCAAAATGTTGAGTTTTTATATCGCTTAGAAGATTCTCGAAAACAACTTATACTTTTGCCAAATGTCATGTATTGCTTACGTCAATTCAGTGAAATTATTGAAGAGTTATGCCAAAAAAAGTGGGTTGATTTTGTCAGGTTAAATAAAGGGAATTTATTGGTTCTGGATGGCTTACCTGATTTGGCAACATTCATGTTTGAGCCAAGCCGTAATCAGCTTCGTCAAGTAGGAGAGTTCTTGGTTGACCTACAAGCATGTAAGTGCTTTTACTGCCAAAAGCCAATTAAACAAAATAAATGGGCTGTGGATCATTTCATACCTTGGGCGATGTACCCAGCAGATACAGGTCATAATTTTGTGCTTGCAGATGAAAAGTGCAATTCAGCTAAAAGTGATTTTTTAGCATCAGAAGAGTTTTTGTTCCAATGGCAGGAGCGCAATCAAAACTTTGATCACCTCATTACAGAGCAGTTATCAAAGCTGGGTTTTCTGGCAAATATTGAAAGATCACATGGTGTTGCAAGCTGGGCATATCGGCAGGCTAATGAGAATGGGTATTTGTTGTGGGGTTTAATGTAAAAGCTGTGTTTAGTGATAGTCTTACGATTTGATAAAAATAAGTAAGAAATATTTTAGATTGATTGGTTTGTAACCATCTTGATTGGAAAGGAAAGAATGCAAAAACGTGGTCGTCAAATCCGTCTGTTTTATGTTGATGGACAACATAATGGTATTGTTAGAGCCGAGCTAATGAATTGGACAGGCTATGTATATGCAGCACCGAGAGCAAGTCTAAAACAACTTCTTGAAAAAGAAGATGCACATGGTTCTGGAATTTATTTTCTTATCAGTAAGTCTCAAGAGCTTGAAGGCAAATACAATGTTTATGTTGGAGAAACCGTCAATGGAATTCAGAGAATGCAACATCATGACTATAATAAAGATTTCTGGGATACAGTCATTTTAGTCCAATGTAAGGATACGACACTAACTAAAACTCATTGTGCGTATTTAGAATATTAGGTTTATAAATTTATTAAAGATAAAACACTCTATCAAATTGAAAATAAACAAGAATTAAAAAGCTATGCAGGTAGATTATCAGATGCTGATATTTCTGATATGGATACTTTTTTAGATAACTTAAGTTTTGTGTTACCTGCATTAGGGGTCAACTTACTTACGCCTGTGGTAAAAATTTCAAGTCAGTTAAATACCCAATTGGCTACTACTATAGATGAAGCAATAGAGGCAGAATTTTTTGTTTTAAGTCGTGATAAAAAAGTAGATGGAAAAGCTTATATAAAAGAAGGAATTTTCTATGTGAGACAAGGTTCTATTGGTAAGGAACAGCAGACCTCATCTCAACATAATTTCATTATCAATCAACGTCAATCTTTGATAGATAAAGGTATGATCCGAGTGGTCGATGATAAAATTGAGTTTACTCAAGATGTATCTTTTACAAGCACTTCGACACCTGCTGCAATATTATTTGGCCGTCCAACATCAGGACCATCTACTTGGAAGCTTTTAGGTCAGCCTCAAACAAGTTATAAGGATTGGGAGGAAAATCAGATTATGCAATAAATGTAATATACAGATTATCAATCTAGTTTTCTTGATGTCTGGCACAAGAATTTAAATTACTGGTGATGTGTCTAATAGTTGATCAGTTCTAATTTTTTCTTTTATTTGGAAAGATGTAAATATTTGCTAGAATCTTCCATATTTTTTATCTTTAGATAGCAGTAACATACATATGGACAATTGGATTCAACAAGGTTTACAAGCAAAATTAATTGAGTTGAGTGCAGATGGCTCAACTATTACTTATGTTAAGCAAGGTAAATCAAGAAATTTTAATAATCCAGAAGAAAAAGTTCAAGTAGAAGCATTTATTCGTTTAGTTCTAGAATTTGGTTATCCAGTTGAAAATATTAAACAATTCGTAACAGTAACACTTGGGTCAGATAAACGTGAAGCTGACATCATTGTCTATGAGGATTCTTCACATACGAAGCCGATCATAATTGTTGAGGCTAAAAAACAAGAAGTTACACAGGCAGAATTTAATCAAGCTATTAATCAATGTTTTAGTTATGCAAATGCTCTCTCTGGTACAGTGAAGTATATTTGGGCGTATTCAACATTACTTAGTGAAATTTATCGCTTCAACAAGGAAAAAAATACACGTGAAGCTTTAACAGATTTGCCTCATTTTGGTTCAGATACTGTAGCACCTTATACCTTTGTTAAAGGCGGTGGGAAACATGAATATACAGATCCTAAAACTGGGAAAAAAGTTACACAAGAATTTAAAGATATAAAAAAAGTTGCAGAAGATGAGTTAACACGTCGTTTTAAACAAGCACATGATGCACTGTGGGCTGGCGGTCAGTTAAATCCATCAGAGGCCTTTGACGAACTGGATAAATTAATTTTTTGTAAGATCTGGGATGAGCGTTACAACTTAGAGGGAGCAACTAAAAAAAGAAGAAAGAAAGGTGAAATTTATAAATTTCAGGTTATTACTGTTCAAGGTAAAGATGAGGCAGATTCAATTAGGAAAACTAATCAAGAACTTGCAGATCGTATAAAGCATATTTATGAAAAAGGTAAAGATTTCGACAAAGAAGTTTTTAAAGACGATATTCGCTTATCTAATGAGCGTATTCGTACTATTGTAAATTATTTACAAGAAATCAACTTAAGCGAAACTGATCTTGATAGTAAAGGACGAGCTTTCGAGACATTTATGGGAAGCTTTTTCCGTGGTGAGTTTGGCCAATACTTTACACCTCGTCCAATCGTTAAATTTATTGTTGATGTTTTACCGATTAAGAACACGTCACGTGTTTTAGATACTTCTTGTGGTAGTGGCGGTTTTTTATTACATGCCTTAGATAAAGTACGTCATCAAGCAGATTTAGAATATCCTGACTTTGAAACGGATAATGAGGATTATCGTGCATGGCATGAATACTGGCATGATTTTGCTGAAAAAAATCTTTACGGGATTGAAATCAATGAACAGATTGCTCGTACTGCAAAAATGAATATGATTATTCATGATGATGGTCATACTAATGTGATTTCATCAGATGGTTTACTAAATGAGCAAACGATTGAAAAAAATAGTCATAACAAAGGTTTCAAATACGGAACATTTGATTTCATTATTACTAATCCTCCTTTTGGCTCAGCAGTGAAGTTAACTGAGCAAGCCTACTTAAAGACTTATAACTTGGGCAACAATGAACCAGGTTGGTTGGATGTAAAAAATTCTGGTGTAAAAAACCGTGATTCACAAAGCACTGAAGTTTTATTTATAGAGCAAGCATATAACTTCTTAAATGAGGGTGGTTATTTAGCAGTGGTTATTCCTGATGGGATTTTAACCAATAGTAGTTTGCAATATGTTCGTGATCAAATTGAAGATTGGTATCGAATAGTAGCTGTTATTTCTATGCCTCAAACTGCATTCTCTGCTACAGGGGCGGGTGTGAAGAGTTCTGTACTGTTCTTGAAGAAATATTCAAAGACACATACAGAAGAATTAAAACAACGTAAGTTAAATATTCAAAATAATTTGAAAACTAAGAATGCTTATGAAAATCAATTAAAAGCTTGGGACAAAGAGAAAGCCTTAATTATTAAGAATATGAAAGATTTTGATAATCCTTATGATGAAGAAGATATGACATTAACGGAATTGAAAAAGACCGAAGAATATAAAGCATGGAAAGCTGAAATTGATGCTGAATACCGTGAAAAAATAAATGAGCTTAAAGAAAATTTAGAAGATTTGTATTTGCAGAATAAGCAAAATGAGCTTCCTGATTATCCGATATTTATGGCAATTGCTGAGGATATTGGTTATGACGCAACAGGTAAACAGACTCAGGTGAATGAGCTTGAATTGATTTCTACTGAATTAGCTGAATTTATTCAGGAGATTGAAAAATGAATAATCAATCTAGCTTTTTAATAAATAAATCTGAAATAGTAGAGCGTTGGGATCCTTATTTTTATAAACCTGAATATCATGATTTTAGAAAATCTCTAAAATCAATTGGTTGCGTATTTTTAAAGAACTATATTGATTCTTGGAATCGTGGAGATGGACCTCGTGATGGTTATTATTCTGAATCGTTAGATGATGATCGAGTACCATTTATTCGTGTGAACAACTTGAAGAATCACACTATTGATAAAACCAATATTAAATTTATACATAGAAATATTCATAATACTAAGTTAAAAAGAACTCAAGTAACTTCTGGTGATTTGATATTTGCGATAAGTGGTACGAAAGATAATTTAGGTACTTTAGCAATCATCCCAGAGGATTTAAAAGAAGCCAACCTAAACTCTGCATTAGTACGCTTAGATTTATCTCAAGAGCTAGATAAATTTTTTTTATGTATTTTGTTTGAGCTTAACTTTATTAGAAAGCAAATTGATATTATTGGTAAGGGCGCTGCTCAAAATAATTTAAACAATAAAGAAATTGGCAGTATTCAAATTCCTAAACTTTCTTTAGCAGAGCAAAGACGAGTTATAGAAATTTATAATCTTGCATTCAATATTTTTAGTAATACTAATCGTAAAGCTAAAGAAAAATTAGCATCTATTGATGCCTATTTATTAGATAAATTAGGTATTTTTCTGCCTAAGGAAGATTATTCATTTACGAATCGTATTTTTCTGAAAAATTTTTCTGAAATTGTTGGAGAAGAGTGGGATCCTATTTCAATTTCTAGAGAAAAATTTAAAATTGAAGGTGGAATCTATCCTAACAAAAAATTATTTGAGATAGCTAGTATTCAAAAAGGTCAAAGTATTACTTCTTCAGATGTTATAAGTGGTAGTTATCCAGTTATTGCTGGTGGTAAAACGAGTCCTTATACACATAATCGATATAACTATAAAGATGAAACCATAACGGTTAGCGCTTCTGGGGCTTATTCAGGTTATATTTGGTATCATGACTATCCGATTTTTGCATCTGATTGTAGTGTTATAAAAGTTAAAGATGATCTAGTGTTACCTCTATATTTAGCTGAACTTTTAAAAGTTAAACAGAAAGAAGTCTATTACTTACAAAAAGGTGCGGGACAACCGCATGTTTATCCAAGTGATTTAGCTAAACTAAAAATAGCTATCCCAACAATGCCTATTCAGGAGGAAATAATTTCTCATATTCAGAAAATTCGTGATGAGGCTAAAAGGCTAGAAGATGAAGCTAATCATGCCCTTGAGAGTGCAAAGCAAGAAATAGAAAAAATGATTCTTGGGGAAGCAGTATGATTATTAGAGGTATTTTAGAATATTCATTAGGCGGTCAACTGTGTATTCGTGGTTTTGCACCTTTAGGTGAGCTTGCACGGTTGTCTCAGCCAGATGAAAGCTATCAACGAGCATATATTCAAGAACGTCAAGAAGAGTTGCAAAAGTATCTTAAAAATAATAATTATTTATTTTTTTCAGAAATTGTTTTGAGTTTAGATCTCAAGCATAAACTCACTTATGATGGTAGTAGTAATGAGCTCCCATTACTACAATTTAAAGAAAGTTCTACAAGAAGTTTTAAATCAAATATTGATGGAACTGAATTAAGGGAGAAATCAGTCTCATATAGAAATAAGTCAGATATTAGAAATAAGACAGAAATTAAATTAGTTGAAATAATATTAGATGATAGGCAAATAGGAGAAGGTAAGAGACCATTCAATCGTATTGATGGTAATCACCGTCTTTCAGCAGTCGAAGACCTAAATGATGAGAATGTATCAAAAAAAGATTGTCCATTTTGTATCATCCTGAGTTCGTCGGTTGAGGGGGTGGATGGTTTAATTTTACAGCAAGAAGGGAAAAAAGCCGAACGTATAATTTTTAATAATATCAATGCCAAAGCTGTTCCTTTGACAATGGAACAAAATTTAAAAGCGATTATTTTACAAGATGGTGTAGATGGATTTGATGATGAAGAGTTAAAGGAAAAATTCGATTGGGCAACATATGCTGTTCGTAAGTTAGGTATAGCTTTGATATCTAATTTAGCAGATGTCTACCCGAATTTAGGTCAAGATTTTCTTAATTGTCCATTAACATTCTCCAAAAAAATTATAGATATAGCACTCACAGAAAATGTGATTGTTGAGTTAGATGAAGAAATAAATAAAATTAAGCAAGCTCTGAGAGAAGTAAACCAAATTTTGGGAAATGAAAATCTCACAGAAATATCAGTAGATATTGTAGTAGCTTGTGTGTTTATTCAACTTTCACAAATGAAATTACCAATATTTATCAATTGGCTAAAGAGAAATCATATTTTTGATCTGGATCAAGTACACTCGAAATCACTTATAAAAATTTATAAAAAAATTAAAGAGGTAAAGAGTAAGCAAGTCTTTATTTCAATGCAGTTCTCTCCTGATACAACTCCACACTATGATGCTATTAAAGAAGCTGTTCAGACAATTAATCAAGAGTTTGGTCAAGAAATTCTATTGCGCGAAATTAGAATTGATCAATTTAATCAAGGATATTCTCACAATATCAATGACGAAATTTTAGAGCTTATAGAAGATAGTGGATTATTAATTGCTGATATCAGTCATCAAAATGGTAATGTTTATCATGAAATTGGTTATTTGATGGGGCTGAATCGAGGTAAGGGACTAGGTCAAAAGAATTTTATTTTGATTAAAAATGATAGTTCTCCCTTCGATGCAAATCGAGTTGGTTTTAATTTGACAGATATTAAGCAAATTAGATTTACAAACACCCTTCGATTAAAAGCAGACTTGGTCGAGGCTTTGAAAGTGTATTATCAGTTAGCTTAATTTATTGGCAATGGGGAAGAATACATGAAATTAGTTCATATAGTTGATAAAAATCAAAATATGTGGATTGATATCGATGTATTCTTTCAGCAATCTGAAATGGAGCTTAACCAATGGCGTAGCAAAGTAAGTGAACAATATAAACGGGATAACAACAATCCTTATTTTACCTGTGCATGGTGTCAAACTCCTGTTATCCTCGCTAGACGTACAGATCACATGCGGATCAACACTTCGGCAACATTCTTTTTTAGGCATATTCCTGAGTTAGAAAATAACCCCAACTTCAAGTGCCCTGTAAAGAATATTAAACAGCTTTCAGAAAATGAAAAAACTGCTCTTAAATATCAAATTGCTAAAGAAACTCAACAACATAAATCGCTAAAAGAGAATATATATAAGAGTCTTCAAGCGGATGAGGCTTTTAGTGATATTCATATTGAGCAAGTTCGTAAAAGTATTGATCTAAAGCAATGGCGGAGACCAGATGTATCTGCATTTTATAAGAAGCAATTGGTTGTTTTTGAGGGGCAACTTTCTACAACTTTTTTGAATGTAATCATTGATCGTAAGGTTTTCTATCAGGATAACAATGCTTGTCTACTGTGGATTTTCAATCATTTTGAGCCAACTGAAAAAGCGAAGAAGCAGTCAATCCAAGATATTTACTACAATAACAACGCCAATGCTTTTGTAGTGAATGCTTCTACAGTTGCTCAGTCTATTAAAACAAAAGTCTTTACATTAGAGTGCCATTATCTAAAACCAGAAATACAGAATAATCAGATCATTAATAAGTGGAATAGTGAATTAGTTGAATTCCAGAGTTTGGTTCATAATGAATCTACAAAGCAAATATATTTTTTTGATTATGAAGCTGAATATCGAAAGTTAAAGCAGAAATTAGGCTTACAACAAAGCTATTTACAAGAAAGTAAGAATCAAAAAGATAAACTAAAAGTTAAAAAGTATCTTGAGTCACTGGAACAGGTGGAGCTCGAGGTAAAAGTACCATCAAAGACTAAACCTGAATTATTGGTCGAGTTTACTGAACTATGGGTAAAAACTCATTATCTTACTGATAGTCAATTCAACTTTCAGTGGTTCTCTATTCGTAAAGAGCTTGAGCTACTGGGAGTTATTACACCCAAATATCTTTTACATGCACCCTATAAAACAGTGATCAACTCAATTTTAAGTGCAAAATTTGGTTATGTTGTAGGTAATAATATTAACGATATGGTAAGTGTAGCCCATAACTTAATGGAACATCATCCAGCTTACATTAAGCATTTCATGCTTACTTTAAAAGTAACTGGAAAACCTAATTTATTGAACGAGAGAGATAGTTCGGGTAAATGGAAAGAACGTTATAAAAAGTATACACAACAGCCTGAAGACGCTAAGATATATAAACATGATTTAAATCACTTTATTGAGTTTTTAATACCTGAGTTTGAAGGACGTATGATTTCTTGGGGTGAAAGCTACTAGTTCTATTCTAAAATACTGTCTGGTGAGGTAAATTAATAATAAAATACTAACTTTCTATAGCATCATCTTAAAAATTATTCCTCTGATTGGATAGATTAGTGAGAATATAGGGTGTTTAACTGTTTTATCAGAAACTTAGGGTAGTTGAAAACTTAGTAAAGCTAATTCTATCCGTACCATTCAAGGTTTTAATAAAACCTGGAAATACGCTAAGCACAGAAAAAATCACGGTGATCTTGAAAGGAAAATCTGTGATTGACTAACCTAAAGAAGTGCATGAAATACTTAATATCATTAAAGCTTATAATGATTAAATTTTTATCAACCGAATTGAATGCCTAAAAGTTTATTTTCTGGAGTATCCCCCTTAAGTTGAATTATCTGTCTATATTTTAAACTATTGTATTCCTCAGAAGATAGATAATCTTCCATTGCTTCAAAGTTTTCAGTATTAATTGAAATGATGTACTGTAATCCTCTTTTTTCTGCTTCCGATGCTATAGAGCTGAGCCAATTCGACCTAACCTTTGGATCAATATCTGCAAAGAGGCGATTATCATGCCATAACATCTCAATGGAATGGTTTAGACCAGAAGTTAAAATAATCCAATCAAAGCATAAAATAACTGCATCACCTATTCCATCTGAGCTATCACCTTCTATATTGATATCTAAATTAAATCTAATCTGATTACGGTCACTAGTATTTGCTGAAAGTGTTATACCTGCGGGAGTTCTTGGATATAGTTGATTTGCAAGTGATTTAAAATTTTTATCAAAATTCTCTAATGGATTGGCTTCAACGTAAGCAGTAGCCCTTTTATCATCTTCAAGTCTCTTTTGCTTAATTTCAAGCTTCTTTTTTTCAAGAGCTGAAATAGCGCCATAATATTCAGTGAGACGTTCAAATTCATTGTTTAGATTGGACAATTCTTGGGTTAATGCAACATAATCATCAAGTGCTCTTTTTCCATGTAAATATTGAATTTTTTGATCACGCTCACTTTCAAAATTAAATCTCTCCGAGTCTAAACGGTCTAGCTTATCAAGTAAGTGGCTTTTTTCTTCTTCAAGGCGAACTTTACGATTAACAGATAGTTGTTGGTGGAATTTCTCTACTGAGTCGAAATGCATAAGAGCTTCTGGTTTAAAGACCATTTCAATGCCTTTATAAAGCTCTAGTAGATCATCTTTACTGATATCAGGCTGTTCCATTATCATTTGGCTGATATCAGTCAATTGTTGTTTTATTGACTCTTGTTCAAAGGCAGTATTTTTGATGAGTTCAGTCAGTTCATTAGCTTGTATTTCAATATCACGATAGTCATCAGCTACTTTAAAAAGATTAATATCTTTACGTAATCTTGGAATTTCCTGTTCTAAGAATTCTAATCTTATTCTTGGTTGAGTCCCTGCCCGAAAAAAATCTAAAAGTACAGGGTCTTCTTTGTACTGTTTGATATTTTGGTTGGCTTTATCTAATTCAGCTTTCGAATTATGTTTGTTTACAATTAATTCATGATTTGCTCCCATCAAAAACATAGTCCGTAGGAGGGCTGGGTAATCCTGTTCTTTATCTGTTTTAGATGGACTATCGCAATCAGCCTTTTTTACCCTTGAAAAACGTTTAAATAATGATCTGAATCCAAGATCAGATATTTTGTTTTTTAAGTTAAAAAAGTTTTGTTCATTTAACCAGTTTCTGTAATCTGTCAAGGAAATAGACTGATCACCAAGCCATATTTTTTTTCCATCACCCGTTCTAGAAATGACATAAACAACATTTTCATGCTTAAACTTTAAACTAAAAATCCATTCTGGAAAGACGGCAGTAAAAGCAGGATCAGCATTTGCACCCAGACAATGGTGGATGAGCTTCAAAGATAAAGTCTTACCAACCCCATTACTCGTACCATTAAGATCTTTAGCACCATCGCCTAAGATTATAGAAATACCATTCTCGTTGAATACTAAGGTTTTAAAACTTGGCTGATTGCAAGATAAGCTAATCAACTTCATTTGCAATCTCCGCAGAACTTATAGGTTTTAGCACAAGTTCAGAATAGTCATTTAATGTAAGTTGCTGTATTGCATATAAAATATTGATTGCTAAAATGACTTCTGTAAAATCAGGTTTAATTATTGAATTATCATGTTTTATAGTTAACCATAATTCATCTATGGTCAATGCTCTTACTGCTAACTTTGAGCGTAGTAATCCTGCAACTGCTAATAAGGAGTTGCTAAACAGAATATGTTTGTTAGGCATGAAGCTGGTTAGGATTGTCATATACGTCACAAGTGTCAAAGTAATGAGCTAAAACGATCTCTGAAGCATTTCTAAATGCTTGTAAGACTGGAATCGAAGCAGTTTGGAAGATATCTGTGGGAATTAGTCTATCAACTATCCAAAAGTATCGCATATCTGCCGAATTCTCTAAAGTGTCAGGGAGGTGTATTTTACTTTCTTTATAAATATTGTTAATTTGCTGTGCAATATCTTGGGAGTCTGTACTTTTACTTCCTTTCAGGTAATCTCTTACCCTGTGACCTTGTAAGCTATTAGTTTTTAGTTTCAAGTCCAAATTTTGACTAATTCCGTTAAATTTAATTTTTTCATCCCAAATAGGTACATCAATTTCTAAAAAACCTAAACTATTGATATTTTGGTTAGATAAATGTTGGAGTAATTTACCTAAAGCCGAGGGATCTACTGTAAAAGGTACTTCATTTATTGGTAATCTATTTAAAAGTTTAAGCTTTTGTTTTTCTGTCAGTATATCGAAGTGATTTTCAATAATAGCTGAATGAATACATTCAGAATTATCTAAGTTATAAGTACTCTTTAGGGTTGCTAAAGTGGTAATGATGTCAGGTGGAATACCTTGAAACCTATCATTATAGACAAAATAATATTCTGATATATTGGGTAGGCCTGTTTGACCATTCCAATGTGTATTTAATTTTTCAAAATCAGTAACAGATTTTTGCAAAACGGTTTTATGTGTTTGATGAGCTGGTGTCGTAGGTTTTGGTGCATAAATTTGATAGTAGTGTCCTTTGTTGGCAACACATCCATCATTACCACCATCTCCTCCAAAAGGAGCTACTTTTATAAAATGGGGATCTGTTAAAAACATCAAGTCTGAGAAGAAAATCTGAAACTCTTCTCCTGAGCGTCTATACATTTCTAAGCGGAAAAAAATACTATAGAAATAGTCCTTAGTTGCTTCATCCATATTTCTATTTGCTCTTGTATAAGTTAATAAATAATAAAGTATAAGAACATTGTGGTAGAAGCAATTTTTTGAATGGACTTTATGCTCTATTTCTTTATTTTATAAAGACTTTTAATTTTTTCTTAAATTAGATTGAATTTTAGTTAATTAATAGTTAAATAGAGTATACACGCTCCTATGACTTTGAGATTAAACTGCCTTATGCTTAGGAAAAGACAGAATTTATCTCCTCAATCCATCAATAAAATCAGACCATTCCTGCATCATTTTCACTCGATAGTCTAAGTGCTGGGCGTGGTTATAAGCCTGAGATACAGCATTCCCAACTCTATGGGCTAATTGAATTTCAATCGCATCGTGCATATAGCCTTGCTCATGCAAGGTTGTAGAGGCAAGCCCACGGAATCCGTGTCCAGTCATTTTACCGTTATAACCCATTGTACGAATTGCACATAAAAGGGCATTACTACTGATTGGTTTAGCCGTACTGTAATTATAGAAAACGTACTGTTTTATGCCTGTGATTGGTTGAATCTTTTCTAGTATTTCTAAAGCTTGTTTCGATAAAGGCACAATGTGTGGCATAGCCATTTTCATTTTATGTGCTGGAATACGCCATAAACGATTCTCATAATCAATTTCATTCCACTCCATCATTCTCAGTTCTGCTGTTCTTACAAAGGTAAGAGTCATTAACTGTAAAGCTGATCTAATGATGAGATTGCCGTGGTAACGATCCATACGTTCAAGAAAGGCTGGGAATTCGGAAATATCCAGACGAGCCATATTTTTTACTTTACGAGGCTTAAGAGCCTCGCCTAAGTGAGGGGTGGGATCATTCTCAATAATGCCTTTACGAATCGCAAAGCGGAAAATACGCCCAGTTAAAGGGATTGAGCGTTTTGCCATTTCCAATGCACCACGTTCTTCAATTTTTTTGGCACAAGCGAGTACATCTTTCCCTTTGATCTGATCAATAGGCATATCACCTAGTATCGGAAATAAGTCTTTTTCAAATACCGATAAATCACGTAAATAAGTTGCTTCTTTTATAACGGCTTGACGGTCTTGCATCCATTCCATTGCAAGTGCCCTGAAAAACGTGCTTTCGTCTGCCTGCAATTTCTTTTGTTTCTTTGCTTCGTTTGGATTAATTCCATCTTTTAAGTTTAAGCGTGCTTCATCACGGATTCTTCTTGCTTGAGCAAGTGTGGTGTCTGGATATGTACCAATAGTGAAAATATTTTCTTTCCCATTGATGCGAAATTTCATACGCCAATGCATGCCACCTGACGGTGTGACTTCCAGATACATGCCTTTTTCATCAGAATATTTGGTTTTCTTTTCAGCAGGTTTGATTTTTCTGACCTGAGCATCTGTAAGCATTGCAACGATTCCCGTAGAAATTTGGGGGTATAAAAATGAGGGTAATTTATTATACCCCCAGTTATACCCCCAACTGTATCAGGATTCAATAGGGTCAATTGGAAAACATAAGGCAATAAAAAAAGCCTAAACCCTTTAGATTTAAGCTTTTAGGACTCTATGAGATATCATAGAAAGTAAACTTGGCGGTGAGAGAGGGATTCGAACCCTCGATACGCGCAAACGTATACACACTTTCCAGGCGTGCTCCTTAAGCCACTCGGACACCTCACCAAGGTGTGCGATAGTAACTAAAAAAAAGCAGACTGCCAAGTTGTAGTCGAACAGATTTGCAGAAAAACTTCTTGGCTAATGATAATATTAAGGAATATAACGTTCTATATTGAAGACAATATATGCAAAGTACTGCAAAAAAAGCAGCCTTACCTGCCACTGCATTGGCAGCATTAGGGGTGGTGTTTGGAGACATTGGAACCAGTCCTCTGTACGCTTTGAAAGAATCCTTCCATGCTGCACATGGTTTAGGAATTCAACCTGAAAATGTATTGGGAATCTTGTCGATTATTTTTTGGTGTTTAATGCTGATTATCAGTATTAAATACATCGCGATTGTTATGCGTGCGGATAACAATGGTGAAGGTGGAATCATGGCTTTACTTGCTTTGAATCTACGCAAAGCAAAAATATCCGATAGTAAGAAGATTTATTTAATTGCGATTGGTTTTGTTGGGGCATCGCTATTTTTTGGTGACGGTATTATTACGCCTGCAATCTCAGTACTTTCCGCTGTTGAAGGTCTATCAATTGCAACCAATGTACTTGATCCGTTTATTGTGCCAATTGCAATCGTGATTGTAACGACATTATTTTTAATGCAAAAACACGGAACCGCGTTTGTTGGTAAATTTTTTGGGCCAATTACGCTACTCTGGTTTTTGTCATTGGGGATATTGGGTGTCATTAGCGTCGTGCAAACACCAATCGTACTCGGTATGGTTAGTCCTCATTGGGCAATTCAGTTTATTTTCACTCATCCTGTACAAGCATTTTTTATTATGGGTGCTGTTGTTCTGACGGTCACAGGTGGTGAAGCCTTATATGCAGATATGGGGCATTTTGGACCGCGTCCAATTCGTTTCGGTTGGTTTAGTGTCGTTTTGCCTTGCCTTGTATTAAATTATGCTGGACAAGGTGCGCTGTTACTTCGCAATCCTGCGGCGATTGAAAATCCATTCTATTTACTAGTCCCAAGTTGGGCTTTGTACCCAATGATTATCTTGGCAACGATGGCAGCTGTGATTGCATCACAGGCCGTTATTTCTGGGGTTTTCTCTTTAGCCCGTCAAGCAATCCAATTGGGTTATTTACCACGTTTAGGCATTAAACATACTTCTGATTCTGAAGAAGGACAAATTTATGTGCCATTTCTGAATTGGTTATTGCTGATCGCGATTGTCATCTTAATTTTAATTTTTAAAACCAGCTCAAACCTTGCAAGTGCTTATGGCTTGGCTGTGACCTTAACCATGTTATGTGACACGATTTTGGTTGCTGTATTCATATACTATGCATGGAAATGGAGCTTACCAAAAGTGATGCTGTTGATTATTCCATTCTTTATTTTGGAATCCGTACTGGTCGCAGCAGCATCATTAAAAATGTTCTCAGGTGGTTGGGTACCGTTATTGATCGGTGCAGTCGCGGTTATGATCCTGATGACGTGGAAACGTGGGCGTGAGCTTACTTTTGCTAAGCTTGAACATGACACCCTATCACTCGATTTATTTGTGAAAAGTATTGGGGACAATGTTCATCGGGTACCTGGTGATGCAGTCTTTTTAACCGGAACGCCTAATGTTGTTCCGCATGCCATGCTACATAATATTAAGCACAATAAAGTACTACATGAGCGTAATATTTTAGTCACGGTTGTGATTGAAGATGTTCCATTTGTTCCTCAAGAGGAGCGAATTAGTGTTGAAAGGTTGAATGAACATTTCTATCGCATCAAAATTTTCTACGGTTTTAAAGATGAACCTAATGTGCCAAAAGCCTTGATTCAAGCTTACGAAGAATTAGGCTTTGAATACGATTTGATGCAAATTAGCTTCTTTATTTCACGTGATCGTATTGTTCATAGTGTGGGAGATGGTATGTCTCCGTGGCGCGAACGCTTATTTATCTCAATGCAACGTAATACTAGCCCTGTGAGTGACTTCTATCAAATTCCAACCAACCGTGTTGTGGAGTTAGGCAGTCAAATTGAAATTTAGTTAACATAAAAAAAGGCACTTTAGAGTGCCTTTTTTATTATCTGGTGATCAAGTGAACAGTTTTGCGACATAAAGTGTCGTTCTTTGCTTTATCTCAATATACAGTTGAATATGGAATTGCTAAGCTTCGCATTCATATTGATTTTGATTTAGTTATGGCGAAGAAAACAACCAAAAAGAGTAAAACACAATTTGCTTTTTTGAGCCAAAATTTTGGAAAAATTGTTCTTGCTTTGATCGCAACAGGCAGTTTCGCGATTGCATTTGGTAATGAAAAAATTTCTAAATTAATTCCTTTGCCATCGAGTCATGGTGCTTGCTTAGAACAATTTTATCGAGATGTTCCTCCTTTACTTACAAAAGAAAGTCTAAAAAAAGATAGTTATGCTTTGTGTTTTAATGATTTTAATGTGATGTATTCAGGTATTTCAAAAACACCATTGTGGTCAGCGGAATACCTTACCCCAGATCGTTTAAGTATTAAAATCAAGCGCGAAGATAGTTTTCACGAAGAAACACGAGTGCCTCTCGCTCATCGTGCATTGTTAGCGGACTACCGTGGTTCTGGGTACGATCGTGGACATATGGCACCGAATGGCGATATGAATAACACTGCGGCACAACATGACAGTTTTTCTTTAGCCAATATGGTGCCACAATCACCGAAGAATAATCAGGAAGTTTGGCGTAAACTCGAAGAAGCAGTGCGTTCTATTGTGACTAAACAGCATAAAGATGCTTATGTTGTTACTGGACCGATCTTTGAAGATAAGCGTTTAAAAACCATAGGGAATGGCGTAATAGTTCCTACAGCGGTATACAAAGCCGTGTATTTACCTAAACAGGGGATTATTGGGGCGTACTATGCACCGAATAATGATTCATTACAGGTTAAAGTGGTGAGCATCTGTTATTTAGAAGAAAAGTTAGGAATTAATTTATTTCCACAACTCACAGAACAACAAAAGCGTAATGTTTATCAATTGCCTACATCGGCACAACAAGTTAAAGCCAATAAAGAAATTAGCTATGTGAGTTGGGATAGACAAAGTCAATGTGCTGAAGAAGCAACCACGGCAAGTATTCAAGCGCAACAGCAGCAATTCTCTTCTGGGAAGACACAAACTGATGAGACTAATTTGCCGCAGATTGATGAGGAAACCAAACAAGCTTTAATCAAGCAATTGATTGATGCATTGGTTCAGTATTTCTTACAATTGTTGCGTTAATTTCGCAGCCATCCTAATGTGGTTATGCTTAACTCAAATAGCCTAAAACAGAAAAGAACAATGAGAGGAAAAGATGTTTAAGCCTTTTGTGGATGGAAATGAGTCTTCGGCAATCTATGACCTGACGCTGGAAAATCAGGTCGATTGTGTCAGTCTATATGGAAACCTACAGATCACTAAAGATCAGGTTGGTTTACAGGCTGCCAGAAAGTTGCAGGCCTTTATGAATGAGGTGGTGACAGCCCTGGAGCAGGAAAATCTCCCTGAGAAAATTCAGCGCCCACCTGAACAGGAAATCGAAAATCCATTTCTATAAAAAATGCTTTAAGAAACCATCGTTTCCTTATCAATTTGATTAAGAACTATAAATGGTATTGTTCTTTCGCCATTGTTGTGGTGTTTGGTTGGTCCAAATTTTAAATGCACGTTGAAAAGCACTTTGTTCCGAATAGCAAAGTAGCAAGGCAATTTCTTGTAGGCTCAAATGCGGATCTTTTAAATATTCCGTTGCGAGCATAAAACGTACTTGTTGCACACGTTCTTGAAAGGTGGTGTTTTGCTGTTGTAAGTGGCGTTGTAATTGTCTGACCGATAATCCTAATTTTTCTGCAATAAAATCGATTTGATATTGATTTTTTTGTAATCCAGTCAAAATTGCATGTTGTAGACGTTGATCGAGTTGAGTGGAATTGGGAAGCTTATCCAATAAAGCTTGAGCTTGTTGTAGCAACAATTGCTGTAAAGTGTGATCGCCTGTTCGAAGTGGCTTAAAGGCTTCGGTAACAGGTAGAAGTAGCTGAGTTTTAGGCTGATCAAAACGGACTTTACAACGGAAATACTGCTCATAAACCATAATGTTTTTCGGTGCGGTATTCACAAAATGCACTTCGTGTAGATTGAGATCTTCACCTGACAGAAATAACTTAAGGAATTGCACCATCAGCGCAATTGCAATTTCATCTGTTAATTGGGTTGGGTTGGGTTCTGGAGCTTCCCAGCGGATTGATGCGTAGGGTGGGTTAAATTCAACGACGAGAGGGCTACCATCATAAATTAAGCGATGAAAATCATGATAACACGCCAATGCTTCGCCCAAGTTTTCACATGACAGTGCGAGATAAGCAATAATTCCTAAATGTTTAGGTTGTACGTGCTCTGCAATTTCTAAGCCTAAACCTGTCTTGGGATTTAAACGATTAAGATCTTCAAGTAAGTCACGCCAAACGACGTAATCAAAACGTTCAAGATTTTGGACTTGTTGTAATTGCTCAGGAATTTCAATATTTTTTGTTTCGCAATAAGCCTTTAATAAATGTCCTAATCCGCCATAAACAGAGCCTGTATAGTTCTTGAGTTGAGACATCCTGTCTACTCCTTATTCTGTCGTGTTTTGTCAATATAAATATATCGTATCGTCAATACTTCGCCTACAAAAATTTATATCTTTAAAAAAATAAGGAAACATTTGGAGAAAACCATGTTGAAGGGTTTTGTTGCAGGTTTGGTGATTGCAAACGGTTATGAATGGTTTGCCCATAAATATCTACTGCATGGGGTTCACCGTAAAGGCAAGCCACGTTTCAGCCCAACGCCAAAACAGATGGAATCGCATTGGGCACACCACCGTGAAGTGCGCAAGCAGGGCTTTTCTGATGATTGTTATGTCGAGGGTCTGGACAACTGGCGTACGCGCAATGAGTTAATGTCACTTGCTGTAGCCGCAGGTGTGCTAAGTGTTGTGTTCTATCCTTTTTCAAAAGGCATGGCGCTTGCAGCGATTTATAGTGCGGGGAATTATTATTATGTTCATCGCCGTGCCCATCTTGAGCCTGATTGGGCAAAAAAACGTATTCCCTGGCATTATGATCATCATATGAATTCGAATCAAGATGCTAACTGGTGTGTAACGCGACCATGGTTTGATTATGTGATGGGAACGCGTGTGGTGTCCTCGGCTGATTTAAAAGAAGCCAATCCACTTGGTCTGCCATTGCCAGAGTCTATTTCCAAGGTTTTAGGTAACGCAATTGAATCTGTTTTTCCAGCAAAATGGGTGGAGCACAAGCCAAAACTGGTGCAGCCTGCCGTTGCTGAAGAAGAGCAAAAAGAATCGGTGGCTTAATAACAAATTTGCAGGTGGTGAAGAGAAGTTGCCATTTTGACAATTCGCGACGACAGGAAATAATTCCTTGTCGTGAATTGTCAATAAAATCTGATTTTAATGTCAATATTTTTGTGCATTATCCCGCTATCTTAGCTCAAGCATTGAAGATGCTCAGAATTTACTCAAAATGGCTGTATTTTCTCTTACCCTCTAGCGTTGAATAAACGCATTTTCCATACCTTGCTCAGCAAGGTATTTTTTTTGCCTGTAAAATTGTTTGTAGAAGAATATCCGTTTTAAATTGGTCTCAAATTACAACGACAAACGATGACCAACTCCCTTGTATTTTCTTTAGAAATCAGCGATAAAAAGAAAATTTTTCAATATTTTTTTGAATAAAGGACACCACCTGTCCTAACCGCATTGTAAATTTAGAAAAATGAAACTGAAAACGATATTCGAGGAAAATATGAACCAACTTGCCACTTTACCAGCCAATCAGCGTGAGCAGCTTGTCGCACAGCAACAACAACTGACTGCTCAATTAAAAACTTTACAGTTTCAGCTTTTTGATAAAACCTCGCCTGATGTGGTGGAGCATATTAATCAGCTCCAACTGGAAAAAGCCAAGCAACAAGGCATATTACAACAAGCACAACAACAACTGGCACAACTTAGCCCTGAGCTGGAAAATTTTGATACAGGGGCAGAGCAAATTTTACTGGAAGCAATTAGTCAACAAGATTGGTATAGCTTTAAAAATAAAAGAGAAATTATATTTGATAAACGCACA
Organism: Acinetobacter sp. 5862; assembly: GCF_024494585.1. Lineage (NCBI taxonomy): Bacteria > Pseudomonadati > Pseudomonadota > Gammaproteobacteria > Moraxellales > Moraxellaceae > Acinetobacter > Acinetobacter sp. 5862. The sequence goes on along the minus strand of NZ_JANHGP010000012.1, from coordinate 27,394 downwards.
GGGGATATATACCCAAACTTTCAATATATACCACATATAAAATATGGAGATTGGAAAAAACAACAAAAAGAGTATGCACCAAGCGAAATAGGTAAAGGGAAATGGCAACTTTTACATGAAGTTTTTTATTATGATCAACAGAAATCAAAATACACAGGCTTTTTAAATTCTAAAGAAAAAGTAGACTATGCTTATGGTAGTTTTGATTATCCTTTTATTTATAGAGGGCTTAAAACTGTAGAAATTTATATGAGTAGATATAGAAATACGGATGGAAGTTTATATCGAGCATATTATTATAATAAGTTTGCAGAAAATGGAACTAACGGTCGATCTGAGATTTCTGGTTTTAATGAAGACATTTGTATTTTTCCTATTTTGAAGGTTATTGATAATCCTGATTTATTACCAGATTATCCACGCCTCACAGCCCATGAAAAGACCAAAATTATTTTAGATTTCTTTATAGAGCAAGATTGGATTCCAAATTTTGAGTTAGATTATATTAAGGATGAAGAAGAGGAAGCTGAACGTTTAGCATTGGTAGATAAAATCTATGCTGCTTTTTTGGCACGTTATCAAATACAAAAGCAGCTTATTAATTTAGAACAAAAAATCGCTAAACTTCATGAACCCGAACCTGAAAATCTATTTACATCTGACTTTGATTACCGAGTAGAAATTCAAAACTATCATTTAGCTGAAATTAATGCATCGATTTGGCAATATAGTTTAGCTGCGCAACAATGGATAAATAATTTACTGGCTCAAATCGACAGTTGGGAAAACAACCATCAACATTTATTAGCAAATGCGTTGGCATTAAACACAACTTTGACAAAAAAATTGCCAATTAGCTTAAATCTAAATGCTACGGAACAAGAAATTTTAAATACTCGACATACTGATCTACAACAACGACTCAACTTTAGCCTTGAACCTTTACGTTCAACATTGATTGATTTATTACAGCAAAATCAGCAGATTGAAACCACTTTACAAACTACCCATAGCTTAACGGCTTTGGCAGAATTGGAACAACAACCACGCCCAAGTTTTACCCTTTTGGCAGAGCATACCGCCAAACGATGCACCCAAACTTTAAAAAAACTGGAGTGGCTGGAAAATTCGCTGGATTTTGTCAATTCAATTGTAAAATCTGAGCAACAAAGCACTGAAAACTATCTGATTTTACTGGATAAATATCAGCAGGATTTATTGCAAATCGGTGTGGAAAATAGTATTGAAAGCGAAGAAGTCAGCAAATGGTTTGCCGAATGGCGACAAGAACGCCTACAAATTTTACAACAATGGCAACCTCTGATACAGGCAGGTTTAAATAACCTGATTCCCCAACACACAGTTTTGGATACTTTGCAATGTTTGGAACAATATCAACAAAACCTTGATAAATTCTACTTGGGAAAACGCTTAGGGATTCATACCACGTATGCGTTCCAAGCCAATGGACATCGTCAGGAAAAACTGGAAAAAGAACAGGAAATCACCAAGCTTGTGCATCAATTTATGCAAAATCTGGAAAAAGTGATTTTTTCCGCAAAAACAACCGCACAAAAAATTTGGCTTGTACGTTTTAGTGAAGTTTGGCAACAGGGCATTGTTCAGGAAATCATTGCATTTTTAAGCAATGAAGAACTGTTGGATCGTGGTGATATTGCACAAATTGTGAGCGAAGAAATGCGTAAAATTCAGCAGCAAAGCCTTGCCGCCTGTTTACAGGATGCCAAAACATACAGCGCAGCATTGACACAACAAGAGAAAGATTTTGCAACATTGATGTTTAAAATGCGTAAAGCGTTGCAGAAATAACCAAAATTTGTCAAATCAAATGGGTGTATGCAATACGCCTATATGAATTTATATAGTTGACTTTGTAGGGATTTATTGCATAAACCCGCATCGTAATTAAATAGGGGAAATAGATTATGGGTTTACTTGATTTCGCAAGCAGTGCATGGAATACAGTAACAGATTTCTTTAGTAGCAGTTCATCAAGTGGTGGCGGTGGACGAGATTATGGTGGTTCATATTCCTCATCTAGCAGTTCAACCGTGACCAATTACGACCCAGATAAGGTTGAAGTGGCTAAACTGGAAAATGAACGAGTTCATTTGGTCAAAGAAGCACAACAGGAATTGATGCAGCTCAATGCACAACTTGAAGTGGCAATGATTGAAGCACGTTGTCGGGGATTTCAAGCCATGCAGGGTGCAATGATGAATATGCTTAAGGAAGTCAATATATTGGCTGAAGAACGTCTTATCTTGCTAGAAAATGGCAGCCGTGAACAGGTGCAGAAAGTGGAAGCCATGTATGCTGATCTTGCCAAAGACATTGAAAATGATCAATTTATGTTTGAAAAAGTACCACAATTACTGGATATGGCAAATAAATTTCCAGAAGATTCAGCCAGCCATAAAATGTTTATGCAAGGCATTGATCGGGAAATGGCAACCCATTTTGATTTTAAAACTGAACAACTGAAAAAATTGAATGAACGCCGTCAGACTGTACTGGATTCGGTGGTTGAGAGTAAAAAACAGATGCAGGCTCATATCGATTTAGTTGTTACTAAACGTATTGAACAGATTGAGCAAGTCATGCAACACAATGCACAACTCGAATTTAAAGGGACAGCTTTACAATTGGATGTTGCTCAGTCCAAGACTGCACAAATTGAACATAAACCGAATTAGAAAGTAACGACAGGACTAAGCGGAAATATTGTATTTAGAAAGAGAAACAGCTTGAGCGTAGAAATACGCTCAAAGCAATGTGCTAGAAGGCTTTAGAGACGCATTTCAATCCCTTGCTCAGCCAAATATTGCTTAGCTTCAGGAATCGTGTGTTGACCAAAATGGAAAATTGAAGCAGCCAGTACCGCATCTGCACCACCTTTCAAAATTCCGTCAGCCAAATGTTGTAAATTACCTACGCCACCTGATGCGATGGTCGGAATATTGACACGATCATTGATCTGACGCATCAAGGCAATGTCATAACCCGCTTTGGTTCCATCGGCATCCATACTGGTAATCAGCAATTCGCCCGCACCGAAGTCAGCCATTTTCACAGCCCATTCAATCGCATCAATTCCTGTTGGCTTACGACCACCGTGGGTAAAGATTTCCCACTTATTTTCGCCAGTTTTTTTCGCATCAATTGCGACCACAATACATTGTGCGCCAAAACGTTGAGAAGCTTCTTGAACAAACTCAGGTGTAAATACCGCTGCCGAGTTGATACTGACTTTATCAGCACCCGCATTTAGTAATAGGCGAATATCTTCAACTTTACGGACACCACCACCAACAGTTAAAGGTACAAACACGCTTTCAGCCATACGTTCTACCGTACGGTAAGTCGTATCGCGTCCATGATGGGTAGCAGTAATATCTAAAAATGTAATTTCATCGGCGCCTTGTTCGTTATAACGACGTGCGACTTCAACAGGGTCACCTGCGTCACGAATATCAAGGAATTGAACGCCTTTGACGACTCGACCATTATCAACATCTAAGCAAGGGATAATACGTTTTGCGAGCATAAAATTTTCCAAAAAATCGCCAATAAAGAAAGGGGTGCTACACCTTCATGGAGGGAACAGGTATTCTATCAAACTTCACAGCTATTTTTTGCAGGTTTTCCATGTCGGTTTATACCCCGTTGAGTTTAGAAGAAGTTCAAGCATTCGCTGAGCCTTATGGTTTAGCAGTAATTGACCTGATTCCAATCCAAGGCGGTATTCAAAACACCAATTATTTTTTGGTGGATCAATCAAAACAACACTATGTTTTAACGGTTTTTGAAGAATTAGATGCTGAGGGGGCAGGTGAACTGGTACCTGTACTGGATTGTTTGGGTAAGGCAGGCGTACCTGTGGCGGTGCCCTTAAAATACAATGGGCAGGCGATTCATAGCATTGCAGATAAACCTGCTCAAATTGCACCTCGTTTGATGGGTGAACATCCTGAACAAGCCAGTATTAAACAAGTACAGGCGATTGCTCAAGCGCAGGCAAAATTGCATTTGGCTTTGCAGGGCTTTCCTTTGGAACGTGATTTTAATCGCAATCATCAATACTGGTCTGAAGTAGCAAACCAATTACGTCCTCAATTGATTCAAGCAGATCAACAACTTTTAAATCAGGTCTTTCACTTATTTACAGTGATTACGCAAGCATATCCAAACAGACCAATAGGCTTTATTCATTCTGATTTATTTCGGGATAATACCTTGTTTCAGGGAGATCAATTACAAGGTATTCTTGATTTTTATGAACTCAATCAAGATGAATGGCTATTTGATATTGCGATTAGTATCAATGACTTCTGTACAGCTTATCCCCAAGCCCATTTGGATATAGAAAAAGCTGAGGCATTCTTAGGTGCTTATCAAAGCATTCGTCCACTGACACAAGATGAATTGGCTTGTCTGGATATTTTCCTAGCAATGGCTGCTTGTCGTTTTTGGTGTATGCGTTTACAGGTCGCACAGAAAAATGCAGCAGAAGGGCGGACAGGTGAAGATATTTCACAAAAAGACCCTATGGAAATGCGCATGATGTTACAAAACCGTTTACAACAAGTTTTAGGTTTAGGGTAGGAATATGCGAGATCAAGGGCGTTTAGTTGAATGGTTCGATGATAAAGGCTATGGCTTTATTCAACCGAATGATGCACATAAAGATCGTGTTTTTATCCATATCAAAGACTTTGCTCGCACAGGGCCGCGTCCAATTGTGGGGTGTGCCTTGGAATATGTGGTCATTTTGGATGAGCGCGGTCGTTATCGCGCTCAGCAAGCAACTTATTTAAAAGCATCACAAGTAATTGAACATCGCAGCAAACCTGCTCAGCCGACATCTGCCAAGCGTTGGTCAGCGATGCAGATTGGTATTGTGATTTATATTGTATTTATGCTGATTGCAAGCTTTAGTAAATTGCTGCCGCCGTATACTTTGCTGTTTGTTAGCTTGATGAATGTCGTTAGTTATTGGTTGTATGCGCAAGACAAAGAAGCAGCACAATTGGGAAATCGCCGTGTTCCAGAGCAGACTTTGCATATCGTGGACTCTTTGGGTGGTTGGTGTGGAGGGTGGTTTGCTCAGCAAAAACTGAGACATAAAACACAAAAACAACCGTTTCGTAAGATTTATTTCTGTACCATAATCTTTCATATATTGTTGATATGTTGGTTAATTTCTCCACTCAATGTGTTTTATTGATTGGGAGGGGAGTTTTTTGAGATAAATAAAAATGAATTATTCCGTTGATCAAGATCCAAACCGTACCTTAACTTTGGTTCTCTATGTCCTTTATATCATTGCGATTTTTAGTGCTGGTTTATTGGCGATTATTGCTTTGATTATTAACTATGTAAAACGTAGTGATGTGCAAGGTTCAATTTTTGAGAGTCATTTTACTTGGCAAATTCGTACCTTTTGGTGGTATCTGGCCTGGAATATCATTGCATTTATCCCATTTTTCTTTCTGTTTTTTACAGGCGATAATGCCAATGCTTTTGCAGGTGTCGCACTCTCAAGTACTATATTTTGTGGGTTCGTGATTTTTGCTGGATGGGTGTGGATTGTATATCGAGCAATTCGAGGTTTAATTGCATTAAATGATAATAAGCCAATGTATCAGTAAATTTGATCAACCATGATTATTGAGTATGTGCATTCGTGTATGTTAATCAAAAAGAAAGAGTCATCAGCAGCATAGAGCGCTTTTTAGTGCTCTTTTTGTTTGGGCTTGTTCCATTTTAACTCACTGACCAACACCCCCAGAACCACCATTAAACCTCCCAGCAATGCCAGTAAAGGCAGTCGCTCGCCTGCGATTCTTCCAAACACACCTGCCCAAACAGGCTCACCTGCATAAATAATTGCAGCGCGGGTTGGATCGACCATTCGTTGTGCCCAATTCATCACAAACTGAATCAGTGCACTGGCTAAACCCAAACTAATCACTAGAATGCTTAATTGCCATGAAAAACTAGGAATATTATGTTCGCCAACCAATGGCATACTGGCAAATGATAAGAATGATGCAACAGCCAATTGAATAACGGTGACTCGTCTTAAATTAACTTTTCCTGCGAAATAACCAATCAAAATAATCTCAAGTGCAATCACAAAGGCACAAATTAAGGTCAGTGTTTGTCCATAGCTTAGACTGATATTGGAGATACCATTGCCAGTTAAAAGAACTAGTCCAATAAAAGCGAGTGCTGTCCCTAACCATGTCATGAGAGAAGGTCTTTTTTGGAAAATAACCCACATTAAAATTGGGACGAGAGGTACATACAGTGCGGTTAGAAAAGCAGATTCACTACTTAAAATCGTTTGTAATGCAATGGTTTGGGTGCCATAACCAATCGCAATCACGGTACCAATCGCCGTTCCTGCTAAAACCTCTTTTAGATTTAATCCACGCATTGATTTCATTGAGATTAAAAAAATCGCCAAGGCTGCGATAGCAAAACGACAGCCCACAAAAAACATAGGGCTACTAAAATTCAGGGCGTATTGCACCGCTAGAAATGTTCCACCCCAAATCATGGTAATGAAAATAAGTGCAAATTGAGCTGCTTTGGGAGATTGAGATAAAGTTGTCACAATAACAAACCTAATATGAGAGTGCAATATATTGCACATATTGTATTATTTTATAGTTTTGTGCAATATATTGCACTTAAATTAATTTGATTACGAATGTAAATGAGCCAAGCTGACACTGTTCTGCAATATGTAGGAAAAAATATTCGTTATTTCCGCGATCAATCACAACTCAGCCAACAAGAATTAGCAGATCGGGCAGGTGTGAGTCGGCGGACTATTGCTGCCTTGGAAACAGGACAAGTAAATATTAGTTTAGCTAAGTTAGATGCGATTGCTGCTGTTTTGGCTGTCGATTTTAAAAGACTTGTGAGTAATCCTGAGCTTAGTGAAAACGCAATTGTGAATGCGCTTGCATGGCAAGGAAAAGCTCAAGACAGCCATGCTACTCTTTTGGCTGCTGTACCAACACATACCCAAACTGAGTTGTGGAATTGGTCACTTGCGGTAGGAGAGGAATATTGTGCTGATGCAGATCCAATCGGCTGGAGAGAACTCATTTATGTTTTAGAAGGTGAGTTAAGCCTTGAGTTTGAAAATGAAACTCGTGTGATTTGCGCAGGTCAGTCAATGCTTTTTGAAAGTGATGTGAGCTATCGTTATATTAATCGTGGTACAAGCGTATTAAAATTTATTCGTAATGTGTTGTATTAAATAAAAAAGAAGCTACCGAAAAGATAGCTTCTTTTGTACTGAATTAAAGACGATTATCATCCAACAAGAGCTGTGCTTCACGAAGGTTTAATGTGCCTTCATAAATTGCGCGACCTGTAATTGCACCTAAAATACCTTGCTGACCTTTTAAGTTGCGAACATCATCCAGATTGGTCACACCACCTGAAGCGATCACAGGTAAGCCAGAGTATTGTGCTAAATGAACCGTTTGCTCAACGTTAACACCTTGCATCATGCCATCACGTGCGATATCGGTATACACAATACTTGAAACACCAGCATCTGCAAAACGTTTTGCAAGATCAGTTGCCTTCACGTCAGTTACATTTGCCCAGCCATCTGTCGCAACCATACCATTGATGGCATCAATACCAACAATGATATGGCCTGCAAAGCGTTTGCATGCCTCTTCAACAAATTCAGGCTCTTTTACTGCTTTTGTGCCAATGATGATGAAAGATACGCCTGCTTCCAAATAGTGCTCAATGGTTTCAAGTGAGCGAATACCACCACCAATTTGAATTGGAAGTTCTGGTTGTGCACGTGCAATCGCTTCCACCACAGGTTTATGAATTGGCGTACCTGCGAAAGCACCATTTAAATCAACTAAATGTAAACGACGTGCGCCTTCATCAACCCAATGTTGTGCAGTTGCGACAGGATCATCAGAGAAAACGGTATCGTCTTCCATGCGCCCTTGTTTTAAACGAACACATTTACCATCTTTCAGGTCAATTGCAGGGATGATTAGCATGCTTTCGCTCCTAGCGTCATCATAAAGTTTAAATTGGCTACATATTAACAAAGTATTGATCAATCGCTAAGCCTTGTCTGCTGAACCTTGAAGTATTCTTACTATTTGTTGTTGAATTTGAGGAGGTAGTAACTGCTGATGATATAGGTATTGGTATATCAACAATGCGGCATAAGCATCAGCGGCAGCATAATTGATTTGTTGAGGACTTAGATGCTTGACCGCCCAGTTTGAGGTGCTTATTTTTTACTTTTGACAAAATAACGCTGAAAAAGCAGGGCCACCGCCGTTTTTAAAAGAGTTGTTTGTTGCTGCATTTCCATTTTATGAAACTCAAAACTTTTGGTTGAGCTTAAACAGTTTTATGGAAATGAAAAAGCCAAGTGAGAAAACTTGGCTTTTTCATTATGGAAAATCGTTATTCAGCGTATTGCTGCTGTTTGATTGGATTAAATCTTCCATTCCACAAAGTTTTTTAACAACTGCAAACCAGCAATATGACTTTTCTCAGGATGGAATTGGGTCGCGAATAAATTGTCTTTGTGAATCGCCGTACAGAAATTCACGCCATAATCACAAGTTGCTGCCGTGATCGCTGGATCTTTTGGTTCTACATAGTAACTATGCACAAAGTAGAAACGTGCATCCTGTTCAATGTTATTCCACATCGGATGACTTGGATCAAGTTGATGCACTTGATTCCACCCCATGTGAGGTACTTTCAAGTTTGGAATTTCTGGAAAGTGTTTAACAACACCGTCAAAAATACCTAAAGCATCGACACCGCCATTTTCTTCTGAACTTTGCAGTAGTGCTTGCATGCCGACACAGATGGCTAATACAGGTTTGTTAAACGCAGCTTGACGTACCACCTCATCGATTCCTGCTTCATGCATGCCTTGCATACAATCACGCATAGCACCTACACCAGGAAATACAATTTTATCTGCTTTAGCAATCAGTTTTGGATCATTGGTCACATCGACAGTTGCACCCACATGCTCTAAAGCTTTTGCTGCAGAGTGTAAATTACCCATACCATAATCAAGTAAAGCAATACGTGTCATTACAAGCTACCTTTGGTCGAAGCAATGGTATTTTCTGCACGTGGATCAATTTCACATGCCATACGCAATGCGCGAGCCAATGCCTTAAACACACTTTCAATCTGGTGGTGGCTGTTTTTTCCTTTCAGGTTGTCAATATGCAGGGTCATTAACGCATGGTTGACAAAACCTTGGAAAAACTCAGAGAACAAATCGACATCAAATGTGCCGATACGAGCGCGAGTGAATGGAATATCCATAAATAAACCCGGACGACCAGATAGATCAACAACAACGCGAGAAAGTGCTTCATCAAGTGGTGCATAAAAATGCCCATAACGACGTAAGCCTTTTTTATCACCTAAAGCTTGTGCAAATGCTTGCCCCAAGGTGATTCCACAATCTTCAACAGTATGGTGATCATCAATTTCTAAGTCACCATCGCAATGAATATCGATATCAAATAAACCATGACGCTTGATTTGATCAATCATATGGTCTAAAAATGGAACTCCAGTGTTGAGTGTGCCTTGACCCGTACCATCGAGATTGAGACGAACTCGAATTTTGGTTTCGTTGGTGTTTCTTACCACTTCACTGATACGTTGCGTCATGGACACGTTCCTCAAAAAACGTCAAAAATGATAGAATTAAAAACCGATAGTTTCGCTGTGACGAAAAAGTGACAGCATCATAGTTTGCTCAGGAGGGTTTATCAATGCCTATTACCGTACATGCTTACAGTACACTAGATAATCTAGGAATTCGTACTCAGCTCGAGCGACTCTACGATACCAGCCCAGAGTTTGGTGATGGGCAAGATGCAATGGAGCAACTTGCGCAAAATCTACAGCAATATACCACAGTTTATACCGCTGAATTTAACACCAAAATTATAGGTGCAATTTGGGCAACAGGACAAGGTGAAAGCCGTGTTTTAGAATATATTGTCGTACATCCATCCAATCGTGGACGTGGGGTTGCAGAGCGTTTGGTTGAAGAAGTGTGCCGTATAGAAGAGGAACAAGGTGTAAAGCATTTTGAACCAGGTTGTGGGGCAATTCATCGTTGTTTATCGCATTTGGGCAAAATCTAGAATTAAAGTCTAATTGGTTTGCGATTTGCAGTAAAATTAGACGTTTGATAAGAAAATCCACAAATTTGCTTGACGCACGTGTGTAAACATTGTTTAATACGCCCACTTTGGCGCGATAGCTCAGTCGGTAGAGCAACGGATTGAAAATCCGTGTGTCCCCAGTTCGATCCTGGGTCCCGCCACCATAAATTGTATTTTCAATCCCCGATCCCATCGGGGATTTTTTTTACCCAAAATTGATTGCGTGAAAAATGGGCAATCAAATCAAAAGCTCAGGATAATTATTGACTATTGAGCTGAGATACGGCTTAATACACCCCATTGGCGCGATAGCTCAGTCGGTAGAGCAACGGATTGAAAATCCGTGTGTCCCCAGTTCGATCCTGGGTCCCGCCACCAAATTGATAAGAATAGACACTACTAGACATTACCAAAGGCTTAAATCATAAAGGTTTAAGCCTTTTTTTATACCCCTAGCCACTACCATCCACCCCCCTTAATCACCTATACTTTGTTGGTATTTTTGTTGGTATAAAGCAATACCAACAATTTCATACCAACAAATGCCCTAATTTCATACCAACAGTCCGCTAGATTTTATACCAACAAATAAGGGGGAAAGCCTTATGTTGACTGATGCACAGCTAAGACGAATTAAAGCCAATCCCAATAAAAAAACGCCTGATAAATACAGCGATACCAACGGGCTACAACTGCATGTTTTTCCGACTGGTCGCAAGACTTGGATATATGCCTACCGATACCAAAACAAGCAGCGTTCACTTACTTTGGGAAGCTATCCTGATCTATCGTTAGCAGATGCAAGAATTAAGCTATCAGAGGCAAAGAAAACGCTAAATGAGGGCATAGACCCTAACCAAGCTAAAAAGAGCAACCTAACCCAGTTAAACGGCGAGCATAGCTTTGAATATGTGGCAATGGAGTGGTATAGGAAAAAAGTAGAGACATGGGCAGCAAGCACCAGTGTAAAAACCAAAGCACGTTTAGAGGCGGATATATTTCCGTTTATCGGCGCAATGGATATTGCCAGTATTAAATCACCTGATCTATTGAGCGTGATTAAACGTATTGAGGGACGCTCACCTGATACAGCCAAACGAGCATTACAGGAATGTGGCCAGATATTTAGGTACGGCATGGCATTAGGTAAAAATGAAAACGACCCAAGCCAAGCATTACACGGTTTATTACTCCCCGTAAAAACAAGGAACTTTGCAGCGATTACAGACCCAAGCAAAGTAGGCGAATTTTTAAGGGCAATAGATAGCATTCCCAATACAACACTTGTTGTAAAAAGTGCATTTAAATTAGCACCTTTGTTCTTTGTGAGAATTGGCGAATTAAGAAAAGCCAAATGGAGTGAAATAGACTTTGATAAACAAGAGTGGCGTTACTTCATTACCAAAACCAAGCAAGATCATATTGTACCTTTGTCAAAACAGGCAATCGAGATTTTAAAAGAACTGCAATGCTTAACAGGTCAGCATGAACATATATTTGTTGGCTACCGAAACAATAAAATCCCTATGAGTGACGGCGCAATCAATGCAGCAATACGCCGTTTAGGTTATGACACACAGGAAGAAATCACAGGGCATGGTTTTAGGGCAATGGCTAGAACCATTCTTAATGAAGAAATGGGCATCCCTGTAAGCGTTATTGAGCATCAATTGGCTCACAAGGTCGCTGATAACTTGGGTACAGCCTACAACCGTACTAAGTTTATAGCGCAGCGTAAAAAGATGATGCAGCAATGGGCGGACTATCTCGATAGTCTAAAACAGAATCTCATTCCATTCCCTAAGCATAAGACCGCATAACATATAGACGACAAATAACGCCGTGCTAATACTTTCCACACCTAGCCACTACCTAAGCGGTTTAATATACTGGGCGAGCTAGGTCTAGGAGGCATCCGAAAGCATATACCCAATATGTTGACCTAGTGACCTTTTGGGGAATGCTGTGGGAGGCATGTATGGGGTTATTTGAAGAAATAGACCAGAATCAAAACAAATTTATAAATATTAGCACGGCAGTTGAATTGCTTGCCCTCCATGAGGGGAGTGTCTATAAAGCGGTAATGGTTTTGCTACATTATAAAATTGATGAAAATATATGTTGTTATAGACAATCAGAATACTTGGATTTTATTGATATTGATAACGACAAAAAAGAAATTTATAGCACATACGAAATTTTAAAAGATATTAAGTCTGAGTCTGATTTAAATGGGGGTATTACTTCTCAAGAAAAATCTTTATCCCATCAACTGAAAGAAAAAATTAAAAATTATTATTGGGAACTTTCCGCAATTAACAATTTAGGCTTTTGGGGAGTTGTTACTAAAAAAACATCCATAAAACCTATTGAAAAAGTTGGAATCCCAACCATCCAACAACCTGAACCAAACATTGAAAGTCTAAATGCTGAAATTGCACGGCTTAGGAATCTTTTAGCAGATCAAACAACAGAAATTCAGGATTTAAAATCTAAAATTCAGGAACTGGAGACACATCCAACTATTCAGGACGATAACCCTGACATTCTAGCGTTGATTCTTGATGAAACCCAAACAGATAGATATGCCCCTGACTTAGTCTATTCTATTAAGTTGTGGCTAGACGTGTATGTTAATAACCCGAAAGCCGATAGCCATAACAATAAAGCTAATACATGGATAAAAAATAATACGCCGTATAATGGAGAGCAAGACGATACACCAACACGGCGAATTAGAGAGATTGCTACACCATTTAGGGACTTACACCAATCAAGAAAAAGATTATTAGAAAATAAATAATATTCTAACTATATGATTTTATTGGTAGGTACTTATAGGGACGTAAATTTTACGTCCTTTCTTTTTGCGTTTAAGCCCCTTGTGGGCCGTATTATCTCACCTGTTTAGATGCATCTATCGCCCTTGCCACGAACTGACAGGGGAATTGTTTAATTGATAGGTGAATCTATGACAATAGCCATTCTACAAAACCCTGATGCTTTCCTACGTATCAAAGACCTTGCTAATTTCCCCGAACGCAAGGAACGCATCCAAACCCATAAAACAGGCAAGTGCAAAGGGCAAACCAAGCGCATCTCCGCACGTCCAGCATCTAGGGGCATTCTAGGCGTATCTGACAAGACGATATGGCAATGGGTGAAACAAGGTGAATTTCCTCAACCAATTAAATTAGGCAACGTCACAGTATGGCGTTTATCTGATGTGCAGGCATGGATGCAGGCGCAAGGACTGGAGGCATAACCATGAATCATCAAACTGTCATCCTAGACCACCTACAACAAGGCAAAACCATAAGCCAAGCCGAAGCCATAGAGCTGTGCGACTGCTACCGCCTTTCGGCTGTCATTGACCGATTAAGAAAGCAAGGTTTTGAAATCGTGACCCATAACGAAAAGAACCTGAACAGCAAAGGCACACACGCCCGATACGAATTAAAAGAGGTGGCAGCATGAGCGAAATTATAGATTTTAAATCTGCAACTCAAGCCGACAGCCAATCCATGACCGATGACGAATTGCGGTTAGCCAATATCTATGATGTTGCAGTCGGTTTAATTATTGATATTGAGGAGGGAAAAAACTTCTCAATGTCAGAAATCCAAGCACAAATGATTGAAGTCCTAGAAATCATACAAGAGGAGTTGTGAGCATGAAAATTATCTTTCTTGAGTTACTCAAAGGCTTACTTTTAGGCGTGTGTTTTGTTTTGTTTTGCTTAATTCTTGCAACGTGCAGTCGTTCCGCTTATGCTGTAGACCTCTCGAAAAATACAAGCGTCACCCCACAACGTCATTGTGGTTTTATTGTGCTTAATTTTTGCCTAGCCTCTCAAGCTGTGCAGAAAACAGGCGCAAGTGTTTCAGCTACACAAACAAGGCTGTACTCCCTCTATGAGGGGATGACACGACAAAATAAGCCTATGGTGAATATGTCGGGCGGTACTTGTATACCGAGAGTGAATCCCCTCACCCTAATTTCTCAGATTAGCGTGAATCTCAACTCAAAAATACAAGGAGGCAGTCATCATGCCTAATCAAAACAATTCTACAAATACACCTAAAAAATACGATGCTGGCGACATGCATGATATTCAATCATTAGCTGAATACGATATGAACTGGATGCACACTGCTATTGATCGTATTCGCCGTGACTTCATAGACCTAAGCAAAAAACTACAGAAACAAGGTGTACATCAAATCTATTTTGATGACTTGCGTACAGTTTTAGATATGTACTCATATCTTGCAGAAGAACGTCATGCCTATCATGAAAAAACAGCAAAACAATACGAACAAGAATGGAAAGGACAAGGGGGTGAGGTATGAATGCAAAACACCCCGATATTTTAAATAAACCAACGCCTATAGTGGTCAATATCGACCCAGTAACAGGGCATCGGGTAGAGTTTTTTCAGCTAGAAGATTTTGCGACAAATTGTATTGATGAGCGCAATCTCAAAGTTAAGCCTGAGAGCTATATTTGTTCTAAATTGCCTAGTTATAACTGTGAAAATTGCGAAGCCTACACGCTCATAAATCCAATCCAATTGAGCGAGGTTATAGGCTATGCAATCAAAGGTATCGCCAAAAAATACGACACAGAGCAGACACCACACAAAGAAATTGATTCTCAGAAAGTATCGTTTTTGATTGGTGAAGCTGGAGTATTTGCAAGCAGTTTAAATAAACCTCATTTATCGTATGTAGTCGGTACAAATGATATGGATTTATTTATTCAACTTGCTAAGGCAGGCAAAGCGGTTTTGCTGCATCAAAGTTTAGATGAAGCATACAAGATTTTAAACAGTGGTATGCCTGAAAATGTTTTTAGATTGATTGCAGGCAAGTCTGCACCTAAAGATAATTCAGATTTATTTGTTCAAGTTGATGACTCTTTTAGAGCGTTTACCTCTCAACAAATAGAAACGTTTTTTCTTGAGAAACGGAAGCAAATTATTGAATCTGGTGCATTCAATCAAGATGTAGATTCTCAACACTGGGGCGAGTTACTGCCACTACAACAAGCGGAATTAGTAGCAAACAACCCTTACCCTATTGATGCACT
The DNA here is from genome assembly GCF_024494585.1 of Acinetobacter sp. 5862. Taxonomy (NCBI): domain Bacteria; kingdom Pseudomonadati; phylum Pseudomonadota; class Gammaproteobacteria; order Moraxellales; family Moraxellaceae; genus Acinetobacter; species Acinetobacter sp. 5862. Next base: position 12,068 of record NZ_JANHGP010000012.1, on the reverse strand, counting down.
ACCCTTATTGGCTAAAGAAGCAGTTTTGGCAATCTCCGAGTATGTGCAATCACCAATAGCTATGACTGCCCAGTGTGTGATTGGTGCAATGTCACATATTGCCCAAGCTAAAGTAAATGCACCTGATAGATTCAAGGCACACGGCGAGCCATGCAGCTTGTTTCTACTGACTGAGGGGCAAAGCGGAAGCCGTAAGAGTACAAGCAAAAATCTAGCAGATCGTGCGATTTTAGACTATGAGCGCAAGCAGTACGAAATATATCGAACCGAGTTAGAGCAATGGAAAAGCGGTCTAGCAGGATTACCAAAAAAAGACCGTGAAGCGTACTGTGCAGAGAATCCTCCACCGAGTGACCCAAGCACTCTATACAGTGACATTACCCTTGAATCTATTGCAGGATTGTTTATTGATGGAATCTTGAAAAATGCTTCAATCTCAAGTGATGAAGCAGGTCAATTTTTCGGTGGGCATACCATGAAAGCCGATACACGTAACCAAGCACTAGGCGGTTATACGAAATTGTTTGATGATGGATATGTGGAACGTACACGCTCAAAATCAAACCTCAATGGCAGTGGTCGGGCGCATGATGTTCGGGTGACGTTTAATTTACAAGGTCAGCATGAAGTTTTAGACAATGCCTTAAAAGACCCAGTGCTGAGAGGGCAAGGCTTTTTACCTAGATTCCTCTTAACTATTCCTGAAAACTTGGCAGGCACACGCCTACAAAATGCAGCATATCGCAACAAAAACGCCAACAAAGACCACAGGCTTATTGCTTATTGGACACGGTGCGAATCATTGCTTGATAGCTGCCCACAGGTACAGACAGAGCATGAATTGCATAATGGGCGGTATGTCATTCCTATGAATAATGAAGCCATAGCGATTGATACAGAGTTTTATAACGTCATCGAGTCGCTACAACGTGTAGGCAAGCGTTTTGAGTACCTACAAGCATTTGCGAGCCGTGCAAGCCAATTAGCACGCCGTTTAGCAACGGTATTTGCTTATTTTGAGGGATTGCAACAGATTGACGGCAAAACCCTACAAGGAGCTTGTGAGGTCGTTAAGCATTCATTAAATGAATGGGCAATGTATGCAGAAATTGAGATTAAAGCGGAAAGTGATGCCGAAAAGCTGATTAAGTGGATTGTCGGTAAATGTGTGCAGCAAAAAACAGACAGACTTACTTACTCATATATACAAACTTCATGCCCTAGACCAATGCAGAAAAACAAAAACCTTTTGGAAATGGTTATTCAGCAACTAGAGGACTCAAATCATATCAAGATCGAATCCATAGGGCGCACAAGGTACGTTGTAATTAATCCCTTATTACTGGAATCGTGACTAAATGACTAAATGAGCCTGAAAGCCTTACAGGGCAAGGCTTTTCACTTAGCAGTCACGTTTTGACTAAGTGACTAAGTGACTAAATGGATTTTTATCATTAATTTTTTCATTTAGTCATTTAGTCATAGCGGTTTTGGGTGACTGCTGAACGCAAAGCCTTATATATCAATAGTTACAGAGCAATTTAGTCATTTAGTCAGCTTTTTAGATAAATGAAATATATTTGAGAGTTGAACAATGCCAAACGTGAACAAAGTAATTTTAATGGGTGTGCTAGGTCGTGACCCTGAAACTAAGAATTTTCCCAACGGCGGTAGCATTACGACATTCAGTGTTGCAACTACCGAGTTCTGGAAAGACAAGACCACTGGAGAACGCAAAGAGGCCACAGAATGGCACAGAATCAGCACCAACGGACGTTTAGCCGAGATTGCGAGTAAGTATCTCAAGAAAGGCGGAAAGGTTTACATTGAGGGCAGCTTGAGAACAAGAAAATGGAAAGACCAAAGTGGCGCAGATCGTGAAGTAACCGAGATTCGGGCGGATGTTCTACAGTTGTTATGATGCTAGATAACTTGGCACGGATAGCTCCCTAAATATGGGGAGCTTTTTTATTGGCTGAATGGTCAAGATAATCATGCTTAAATGCAGTCGCAGCAAAGTTTACGCCGTTTTTAACGAATACCTATCTTGTATCACTACGTACAACAAAGCAGCCTTTTTATAGAGTGCAAGTGTTGATTGTTCTATCAATAATTTATTGTTTTTTAAGGTCAATCCAAAACTGGATAGGGCTAACCAGTGGGGGGAGTCATAACTTATGGATTAACCCAAAGCGGAGACCGCCACCATCCGCACGTATAAAAAAATTTCTGTTTTTGTTAAAAAGTTAAAATTAAGTTAAAGGTGCTTACTATTGCTTACAGCTACCGCGTTCAAATGTCATGTTTTGAGCTTAGGATTTCTTAGGATTTTTTAGCAACTACTACGGAAAACTCAGGTTCTAACAAGTCTGATAAGTTGGTACGCAAAGAACAAGTACGCAGTGAAGTTCGCACCCAAAACACTATTTTAAAAAAATGACACGGTTTTGAATAACAGGTTTTGACAGGTTATCAATGTCAAGTTTTGACAAGTCCGAGCAGCAATTGAGATGCAGTATTTTGCAGTAGTCCAAACCATAACAATTGATAACAAACATGCCGTAATCATGCCGTAATGAAAGTGGGGTTTTGTGGGGTTCAAAGCGTTTGAGCATCTCTGAATACTAGGTTTTATAAGGTTTTGTATTTTTAAAGCAGTCCGAAAAACTAACATTTACTAACAGCATGACAGCGTAAAATTGCGTTGGCTAAGTCCATGTTTTCTAAGGTAAACGCAAAATTGCGCTCAGTAATGAACTACGAACTTTCGTACAGTCACCAGTACCGATACCCAAAATATGGGCATCCCTTAACTTTCTCCAGTGCGTAAAGTTGAGTTTCGCAACAACTACGCGCGCGCACGCGAGGGATACAGGGAAATGTGGTTTTAAGGCTAAAAATCCCAATAGAATTACAGTGTGATTATTCGGGCGGTTTACTGCTACAAATAACCTGAACATAGGATTACCCCCACTGGGGGATATGCTCAAATTTGAGCGCATCTAAACAACCAAGCTACTTAATCAGCCACTTGGACGGCTAAGTTAATTTAGGATTACGTTATCGTTTCGGTAATCACCGAAACCCATGCAAGTGACTAGCTCAAAGATAGTTAGTGAGTATCTTTAAGCTACTCATAAAGGATAAGATTCTAAATCTGAGCCACCAGTAAGGTGAGTAGATCAAATATTTAGGTTTTGCGTTCCACCAAAAAGAGGAAGCGAAAAAATAATTTATTGCTCAAAAATAGGGGGTACTTTTGCGTATTGTTGGTATTTTTGTTGGTATAAATGAAATCGTAAAACATAAAAGCCTTGCTGCATAATGGTTACAGGCTTCAATTCGGTTGAGGGTCCCCCACCATATTCAAAAAGCCCTAAACTCAAGTTTAGGGCTTTTTTATGCATGAAGCAAAATGGGATATGTTTTGATCAAAAAATCTGTTTATGAATAAAAAGAATATGCTTCTCAAATTAACTTAGTTATCTGAATAAAAGAAAAACAATATACTTGTACATATATTATTTTTACTGAAGATAAGTTATGCAAAAGTTGCTTGGGTTTACACTTCCTACATTATTTTTATCCGCTTTATCGTCATCAGTATTCGCGACAACAGGTTATTTTATGCATGGCTATGGGGTAAAGGTGCAGGGAAACGCAGGAGCCTCCATAGCGGCATTTAACGATGCTTTAACGATTGCGAATAATCCTTCTGGATTGGCTTGGTTAGACAGTCGTGTCGATATTGGCGCGACTATATTTAACCCTAAGCGTTCTGCTGAAATTGAGGGGAATTTGGCAGGTGCCAATGGTCAATACAGTGGCAATGGTCGTGAATATTTTGTTCTACCTGAATTTGCGGTAAATAAGAAAGTAAATGATACGGTTGCTTTGGGTTTAGCGATTTATGGTAACGGCGGTATGAATACCTCCTACAAGAAAAATCCGTATGCAGCTTTTGGGAATACAGGTGAAGCAGGGGTGGATTTAGCGCAGATTTTTATTTCTCCATCTGTGGCTTGGCGTTATAGCGAAAACCAATCCATCGGTATTGCGACCAACATTCTTTATCAACGATTTGAAGCTAAAGGAATTTCAGGTTTTGCACCATTTTCTGTTGATGGGCAAAAACTGAGTAATAATGGTAAGGACTCTGCTACAGGCATAGGTGTTAAAGTCGGCTGGAGTGCCAAGCTAAATGATGTCGTAACTGTTGGTGCAAATTATTCTTCAAAAATTAAATCGGACAAATTTGATCAATATCGCGGTTTATTTGCTCAAGCAGGAGGTTTTGATGTACCAGAGAGCTACGGTGTAGGAGCCGCTTTTCAATTGACGCCTGCATTAACTGTATTAACCGATATAGCGCGTATTAATTATTCGGATGTAGATTCAGTTGGAAATCCTTTTAGTCTAGCTTCGGTGATGGCGGGTAATGGTTTTGGTTCAGAAAAAGGTCAGGGTTTTGGTTGGAAAGATATCAACATTTACAAGATTGGTGCGGCATATCAAGTTAATCCACAAGTGACGATAAGAGCTGGATATAGCCATAATGATCAGCCAATTCCCCAAGATCAAACGTTCTTGAATATTCTTGCACCTGGTGTAATTCAAGATCATCTCAGCGTGGGGGCGACGTGGAATATTGATCGTGCGCAGGAGCTTAGTGTTGCATATACCTATGGTTTGAAAGAAACCGTAAAAGGAAGTCAATCTATTCCTTTGAACTTTGGCGGTGGTGAAGCTAACCTTGAAATGGATCAGCATATTTTAGGTGTTTCATATGGTCTGAAATTCTGATCAAAACGAAAAAGGCTGAATCAAATAGATTCAGCCTTTTTCAAGATGTGCAGCAAAAAATTAAGCAGTTTTTGCTAATTTTTCGTTTGCTAACATATGACCTGTTTCTTCGAAGTTCGCATGCCATGACAGTGCTTCACGAAGAATATGAGGTGTATGGCCACCGCGCTCGCAGGCACGATCAAAATAGTCATTTAAGGCAGCTTGATAAAGTGGGTGTACGCAGTTGTCAATAATCACACGTGCGCGCTCACGAGGTGCTAAGCCACGTAAATCTGCTAAACCAACTTCAGTTACCAGAATGTCAACATCATGCTCATTATGATCAACGTGGCTTACCATTGGTACGATTGATGAAATATCACCACCTTTTGCGATTGACTTGGTAACAAAGATTGCAAGGTGAGCATTACGTGCAAAATCACCTGAACCGCCGATACCATTCATCATTTTTGTACCGCAAACATGCGTAGAATTCACGTTGCCGTAAATATCGAACTCGAGTGCTGTATTAATCCCAATAATCCCCAAACGACGTACGATTTCAGGGTGGTTAGAAATTTCTTGTGGGCGTAATACTAATTTATCTTTGTAGTGTTCAAGATTGCCAAATACGCGCTCACCACATTGTGCAGATAGCGTAATTGAGCTACCAGAAGCAAATTTCATTTTGCCAGCATCAATCAATTCAAAAGTACAGTCTTGTAATACTTCAGAATACATGACCAAATCTTCAAAGTTAGAATCTTTAAGACCAGTCAAAACTGCATTTGCAATTGAACCAATACCTGCCTGTAAAGGACCTAGATTTTTCGCTAAACGACCTGCAGCAACTTCTTTTTCAAAGAAAGCGATGAGGTGATTTGCAATCCCTTGAGTTTCATCGTCAGGCGCAGTCACAGTTGAAGGTGAGTCGGCCGTATTATTAAAAACGATGCCTACGATTTTTGCTGGGTCAATTTGGATTGCAGTTGAACCAATACGATCATCGACTTGAGTTAATGGAAGTGGAGTACGTGTTGGACGATATGTTGGAATATAAATATCGTGTAAACCCTCAAAGTTTTCGCTCAATGAGGTATTAATTTCAACGATCACTTTTTCAGCAAAAATTGCGAAACTTGCAGAGTTGCCTACAGAGGTTGTCGGTACGATATGACCATCTTCTGTAATCGCAACCGCTTCAATCACAGCAATATCTGGACGTTTAAGCTGTTGATTACGCATTTGCTCAACAGTTTCAGACAAATGTTGGTCGATAAACATTACTTCACCATTATTAATGGCACGACGTAAAGTATTATCAACTTGGAATGGCATACGACGAGCAAGTACACCTGCTTCCGTCAATTGCTTGTCTAAGTCATTCCCTAGGCTTGCACCTGTAATTAATGTGATTTTTAACGGATTTTTTTTAGCTTGTTCGACCAATGCTTGTGGCACAGCTTTCGCTTCTCCAGCACGAGTAAAACCACTCATACCAACCGTCATATCATTTTTAATAAAGCGAGCAGCCTGTTCAGCGCTCATCACTTTGTCATGTAGGGTAGCAAGGCGAATACGACTTAAAGACATGATCCATTCTCAATATACTTCTTAGTTAGATATGGATTTTAGCGTTAAAACTTGAAAAGGGAATTGGACTACGGCTAAGGTCTAATATGTGAAATGCGTGATACTTTTTCAGAGATAAAAAGAGTTATTTTTCCAGTATGAATTGTTCTAAAAATGTTCAGTTATGCTCTGTTTAATTTTATCAATTGCATTCGTTTGAGATTCTTCAAGATTTTCATGGTTGAGTGGAAGTGAAATCACCACTTCTAAACCACCTTGCTCGCGATTGCGAATGCTAATTTGTCCCTGATGAATGTCAACAATACGTTTTACAATGGCTAAGCCGAGGCCACTTCCTTGAATCGTGCGTGCTGAATTACCACGAACAAAGGGTTGCATGAGTTCTTCAACTTGATCTGGTGGAATACCTTCACCATGATCAGCGACGCTAATCAGAATATGATCATCAACATGGCTTGCCGATAATTCAATTGGTTCTGCGCCATAACGTTTGGCGTTGTTGACTAAATTTGCAATCAAACGTTTTAAAGATAGGCTTCGGGCAGGAATGATAGGTAACTCTTGTGCTTCAAAACGAATATCTAAGGGCTTAAATTGTACAGCGACTTCTTGAAGCAATGTATTGATATTGGTTTGTGATAGTTCTTCATCAGATCCATCTCGCATATACGAAATAAATTGATTCAGGATCGCATCCATATCATCCACATCATAAATTAGACCTTCGCGGAAAAACTCATCTGGGAGCATTTCTGCGGTCAGGCGAATACGCGTCAGAGGCGTACGCAAATCATGTGAAATCCCTGCTAGCATGATTTGTCGATCGCGTTCAGTTTGCTCAAGCGTATATACCATATGGTTGAATGCTTGGTTTACTTGACGTATTTCGAGTGGCCCATGATTGGTATCAAGATAAGGTGCTTTACCAGTTTTACTATAATTGTTGGCAGCATTCTGTAATCGACGTAATGGTCGATTCATTTGTCGGACTAAAATTAAAATAATAATTGAAGAAATAATTGGAACGCCAAATAGCCATGCTGCAATCAGTTCCACGCTGTAGTTAGTATACGTTTTTAGTGGTTCACGCACCCAGTTGCCATGCATTTCAGGCGTTTGAATCCAAATACGTGGTATTGGTTTGAATTTAAAATATACAGTAACGTTATCAGCGTTATCGACTCCCAGCTCTTTCGCAAGTTTGGTTTCGATTTGGTTGGTAAATAACTCGGCTAAGAATTTATCTTCAATTTTTGGAAATTGTTTGGGGTCAGTGATGTATTCAATACCAATACGGTTTTTAAGCCATGTATCAATATCAACTTCTGTATCACGATGTAAAATACGGATATCTGGATTATTGACTAATTCAAGCTCAATGGCGAGATAACGCGCATGTTGTTGTAATTCTGGTAAATATAAAGTTCGCCAAAAGAACCACAAGGACATAAACAAGCTAAAAACGACCGTGAACAATACCAAGATCGTGGTACGCATGGCCGCAGAACGTGGTTTAATTTTATCTAAAAAACGTTCCCATTTTGTTCGCGGTCTTTCTGAATAAGTCGCGAAATCTGTAAATGCTTGTGGATCAATTGGTTCAAGTTTCAATGAAGAATTTCCTAAGCTTACTCTGCACCATCTGGAACAAATACGTAACCTACACCCCAAACCGTTTGAATATAACGGGCACGCGCAGGATTATCTTCGATTAAACGACGTAAACGAGAGACTTGGACATCAATCGAGCGCTCCATAGCACCCCATTCACGACCACGTGCCAAATTCATCAATTTATCACGAGTTAAAGGTTCGCGAGGGTGCTGAACCAAAGCTTTTAATACTGCAAATTCACCTGTCGTTAACGTGACCACCTGACCTTCACGCGTTAAAGTGCGTGTAGAAAGGTCGAGCGACCATGGACCAAAACTCACCACTTCCACTTGTTGGCTTGGTGCACCTGGTACTTCACGGACTTGGCGGCGTAATACTGCACGGATACGAGCCAACAATTCATTTGGGTTGAATGGTTTTGGTAAATAATCATCTGCACCCGCTTCAAGACCTGCAATACGGTCAGAATCGCTACCACGTGCAGTGAGCATAATAATCGGTGTGTCGATATTAGATTGACGTAAACGACGGCAAATACTTAAACCATCTTCTACTGGGAGCATAAAATCGAGCACGATCAGCGAGAACAATTCACGTTGTAGTAAACGATCCATTTGGGTTGCATCATGGGCAGTTTTTACCACAAAGCCTTTATCTTCCAAAAAGCGTTGTAATAGGGTACGCAGACGCACATCATCATCGACCACTAAGATGCGTTCGACCCGGTCTGTCTCATGGTGTACAGTTTCCGTCGATTCGGCAGGTACAACTAAACTCATGATGTGCTCCTTTATCGTTTATTGTCATCGTCTTTATGCAATGCGATTGTGAAATATCAATAGACCTTTGAGTATACGATTCATTGCACAGTTTTGGCTATGTTATAAAGCAACAAATATTGCCAATAAAATCAAGAGATAGATACCAAATGTATACAGGTAAAATTATGACAATCGATCTATTTTTCAGTATTTAGGCGAAAAATTCTTAGTATTTTATAAGTATTTATCAATTAGCATAATCTACTCTAAAAATATTCAAAAAAACAATAGTGGATTTTATAGTCACGGACTTTATAATCAGTGCTTTTAGACTTAACCCTTGTGGAATCAATCACGATGACTGACTTAGTTCAGCAGTTGGCAAATGAACTTGCCGTACGTCCAAACCAAGTAGAAGCTGCTATTCGTTTAATTGATGAAGGCGCTAGCGTTCCTTTTATTGCACGTTACCGTAAAGAAGTCACGCAGGGCTTAGACGATACGCAATTACGCCAACTCGACACACGTTTAACTTATCTACGTGATTTATACGAGCGTCGTGAAAAGGTGATTCAATCTTTACAAGAACAAGATAAATTAAGTGATGATTTATTGGCGCGTGTGAATGCAGCAGAAACTAAAAATGCATTAGAAGAAATTTATGCACCGTACCGTCCAAAACGTACCAGTAAATCATTTAAGGCAAAAGAAGCGGGTCTAGGTCCAATAGCTGAAAAAATTATTGCTGATCAAGTTGATCCGACTGAGGCATTGGCAGGTTTTAGTCATGAAGATTATCCAGATGTCGAAAGCCAACTTGATGCAATTCAGCATATCTTGATTGATGACTGGGCACAAAATATTGGATTAACCACTGAATTAAAACAAATTTTCTCTAAAACAGCAGTTCTTAAGAGCGCAGTTGCTTCTGAAGAGAAAAAAGAAGTCGGTAAAAAATTCCGTGATTATTTTGAGTTTTCTGAAAACCTAAATAAATTACCTTCGCATCGTTTATTGGCGATGTTACGTGGTCGTCAAGAAAATGTATTGGGTTTAAAAGTAGACGGCGAAGATGATACGCCGTTAGCTCGTATTGAAACTGAATATAATCTTGAACAAATTCAGCCTCAAAGCCGTCAAGATTATTTAAAACAAACTGCAAAATTATTTTGGCTTGGTAAGATTCGTCCGCAAATCGAACATTCGTTATTGACTGATAAGCGCTTAGCTGCTGAAGCTGAAGCAATGGATGTGTTTGCTGAAAATTTACGTCATTTACTCCTTTCTGCACCTGCAGGTGGTCGTACCACTTTAGGTGTTGATCCTGGTATCCGTACAGGCGTAAAGCTTGCGGTTGTGAGTGATGCAGGCGACGTTCTCGCACATAGCACGATTTACCCGTTTGCACCGAAAGAAGATAAACAAGGTTCAATTGCTGAGTTAGCTCGTTTATGCCGAGAGTTCCACGTGGAACTTATTGCAATTGGTAATGGTACAGCGAGTCGTGAAACCGAAGCCGTTGTTGCTGAGATGATGGCTGCCAATGCTGATTTAAAACTCACACGTATTACGGTCAGTGAAGCAGGTGCATCGGTTTATTCGGCAAGTGAACTTGCTTCTCAAGAATTACCAGAGCTTGATGTTTCAATTCGTGGTGCAGTGTCAATTGCGCGCCGTTTACAAGATCCATTGGCTGAACTTGTGAAGATTGATCCGAAATCCATTGGTGTGGGTCAATATCAGCATGATGTGAATCAAACTGGTCTGGCAAAAACACTGGATGCTGTGGTTGAAGACTGTGTGAATGCGGTGGGTGTGGATGTGAATACCGCATCTCCAGCGATCTTGGCATATATTGCAGGTTTAAATAAATCGATTGCACAGCAAATCGTTGAATATCGTAAAGAACATGGTCGTTTCGATAACCGTCAAGCCTTGAAAAAAGTGCCACGTTTAGGTGAGCGTACTTTTGAACAATCAGCAGGCTTCTTACGTGTTCAAAATGGTTCTGAGCCATTGGATGCATCAGCGGTTCACCCAGAAAGTTATGGCGTGGTTGAAAAGATTGTTGCAGCAAAAGCCACAACAGTAAAAGACATTATTGGTAATACTGAAATTATTCGCCAAGTCAAAGCAGATGAGTTTGTTGATGACAAGTTTGGTTTGCCAACGATTCAAGATATTTTAGCTGAACTTGAAAAGCCTGCTCGTGATCCACGTCCAGAGTTTCGTACTGCCAAGTTCCGTGAAGATATTACTGAAGTTGCTCAACTCACTGAAGGCATGCAGCTTGAAGGTGTAGTGACCAATGTGACCAACTTTGGCGCGTTCGTAGATGTGGGTGTACATCAAGATGGTTTAGTGCATATCTCTGAACTTGCAAATGAATTTGTTTCTGATCCACATAAAGTGGTGAAACCAGGTCAAATTGTGCAAGTACGTGTGATGCAAGTTGATGTGGAACGTAATCGTGTGAACTTAAGTATGCGTGCAGAAGGTTCTGCACCTGCTAAAGCGCCACGCCAACAACAGCGCCCACAGCAAGAACGAACTGAACGTTCAGAGCGTAAGCCCCAAGGTCAACGTCCGCCACGTAAAGAAGGTGACTTTAAGCGTCCACAAAATAACAAGCCAAAAACTGAAAAACCGCAAGAGCAAAAAATTGGTGGTTTAGGTGCTTTGTTATTACAAGCAGGGATTAAAGGTTCTAAATAACCTAATTTAATCTACTTACAAAACCTTCCTTCGGGGAGGTTTTTTACATTCAAAATAGATGATTTTTCCGCTTTTTATGTTGAACTTTATTATAATTCCTCAGTTCCCAACGCAAACTTGTTGTTCTTATGTCCCCAGATTCTACTGAAAATCTTTCTTCCCCCCAGCATGCTTTTTTACAAGGAGTGATCAAAATACTGCCGCTATGTTTCGCGGTATTGCCGTGGGGCTTGCTGGCAGGCTCAATGGCGATTCAGGCTGGCCTGACCACTGGGCAAGCCATAGGAATGTCTGCATTGGTTTTTGCTGGTGCAGCGCAGTTGATGACACTGGGTTTAGTTATGGCGGGTACACCTGCACTCACCATTATCATTTCAGTATTTTTGATTACCACACAGCATTATTTGTATGCTCTATATTTTCGTGAAGAAATTGCCAGACTGCCATTAAAACAGCGTTTGTTATTTGGTTTTTTGCTGACTGATGAATTGTTTGCTGTTGGTATTCATAAGCGTGAATATTATATAGGACTTACGCATTGACAGATTCAAAAAAGTATTAAAATGCTTTATAAAGTATCTGTGATCAGACGAATTAAAC
>NZ_JANHGP010000125.1:0-233 GCF_024494585.1 Acinetobacter sp. 5862 | reverse complement strand
TACAAAAGAACCAGTTTGAGCGGATCTTTGAAAATGTATATCGTTGGCAGAAGAAATTATTTAGACCAATGATCAAAGACTTCATTGATGACTTTATTCTCGATAAAAATCATCTGCTACCACACAGAATCTATAAATGATAGTGCGTAAGTCCTAATATTGAAAATTAACTGAGAAATTTGACGATAATCGAAATACTGATCTGCAAAGAAGCGTTGTATACGTCGATAAAA
>NZ_JANHGP010000124.1:0-234 GCF_024494585.1 Acinetobacter sp. 5862 | reverse complement strand
ATTCTGCATTTTGTGTTAGATCTCCTCTAATTTCTCTTTCTATTGAAGGAAGAATTAATCGCTTGAGACTATCCTGAATAGCCTCTTTAATAAACGGAGTTGCGTCATTTTGAGTTTTTATCTCAACATTTTCTATTTCTCTTTGAATACGTGTCGTATCAAAATCAATTTTTATTGATAATACTTTTTCTTTTTCTCCTCGATTCATCGCCAAAACACGATGATTTGCAATAC
>NZ_JANHGP010000123.1:0-234 GCF_024494585.1 Acinetobacter sp. 5862 | reverse complement strand
GAACGAATCCGAGCCCAATCGATACCACACCAGTGGGTATACACGGGGGTCCAGAAAAGCGGCATCACTCAAGCCGTCAACTATGTCCACCGCCAAGGCCTCGATCCACAGCTACTCACCTACCACGTGGAACCGGAACCTCCTCAGATGCCGTTCGCTTGGTGGACGGTGTGCCTTACCCTCGTCATCTTCGCAGCGGGTATCACCGCCAGCGTTTCCGCGTCATTGGGACAC
>NZ_JANHGP010000122.1:0-235 GCF_024494585.1 Acinetobacter sp. 5862 | reverse complement strand
TTCCTGATCGGATGGCGCCAGCACCGCTGTCTCTGTGCGGACTGGCAGGATGGTTGAGCGGTGAAGGAGCAGTGGCGGCGGTGTGCGCTCGGCGATGCGAATTCATGGTGGGAACAGCCGACCTGCCAGCTGCGCTGACAGTCATCGTTGACGCTTTTGTACCGCCCAAGCTGTGGGACGTGATGGACCATGACCCGGCAGTGATTGCCCACCCATTTTTAGAAGAGCAGGTAGA
>NZ_JANHGP010000121.1:0-242 GCF_024494585.1 Acinetobacter sp. 5862 | reverse complement strand
GACCGGTGGCACAAAACGGACAGGCCATACCGCAACCGGCCTGCGAAGACAGGCACAAGGTGGCGCGAGCCGCAGAGTGACGGGTGGCTGGATAGTACATGAGTACCGACTCAACCAGAGCTCCACCATGCAGCCGCCACAGGGTCTTGACGGTTGTGCCGCGATCGCACGACTGCTGAGAGACCTTGGTCAACAGGACCGGAAACCAGGCGTCGGCGATCTCCTGACGGGCCGCCTTAGGC
>NZ_JANHGP010000120.1:0-246 GCF_024494585.1 Acinetobacter sp. 5862 | reverse complement strand
GCTCATACATAGCTAATAATTCATCAAAAGCTAATATAAAGGCAGTTAAACTTGCAACAAAATATCCTCAAGGCGATGAGAAAAGATTGATTGATGCTACACTTTCTAGAACAGTACCATCAGGTGGTCTTCCTATGGACGCTGGTGTTATCGTTTCCAATGTTTCTACTGTAAATGCAGTTTTTGAGGCAGTCTACTATGATAAACCTCTTATAGAAAGAATAATGACTGTTACAGGTCATAATA
>NZ_JANHGP010000119.1:0-251 GCF_024494585.1 Acinetobacter sp. 5862 | reverse complement strand
GCTGGAAGATGATGCAGACGAGTGCCGCATCCACATCATCGATACTGGACCCGGAGTTCCCGAAGATATGAGAGAGTCTATTTTCCACCCCTACGTTACGGGTTCACGAGGTGGCACTGGACTGGGCCTTCCAACATCTCGAAGAATCATTGATGAGCATGGAGGCCAGCTGGGACTTGAGGTACTCGACGGCAAGGGCAGTGATTTTATAATTCACATTCCCAAGGAACATCCAGCGACTACGCCAGAAC
>NZ_JANHGP010000118.1:0-251 GCF_024494585.1 Acinetobacter sp. 5862 | reverse complement strand
CTCTGCTGTTCTTTTAACTGAGTCTTAAATAATTGTACAAAGCCAAAATCTTTGAGCCAGACCACTTGACCCTGATGAAAATCTGGCAATAAACGCAGTTGAAACCATTGTCCTTTTTCTGGGGAAACCTTACGGTTACAGTCGATACCAAACATAAATCGAATACCATATTTTCTTATGGTTTTTAGATTTCCAGTCGATGAATACCAACTATCACCTGTAATAAATTGAATCTTTGCACCCCAACTGAG